>NZ_LSSO01000001.1:0-12310 GCF_001645205.1 Brevibacillus sp. SKDU10
AGGCTAAAATAGCAAAAGTACGAAAACGCAGCTCTGTGATACCCGCAAAATAAGCGGTATATTGACGAATCCCAGGCAAAAAATAGCCAATGGGAATGGCCCACTTCCCAAAACGTTGAAACCATTCCTCCGTTTTTTTATACATTCGATACCCTTTTTCGAAACGCTTCAGGTATTTTTCTATAAAAGGATGCCCCAATTTAAATCCAATCCAATAAGCTGCTGTCATCGCACTTATGGAGCCTAGATAGCAGACTAAAAAGGTTGGTAGGAAATGCAGATCTCCCTTAGATACCAAAAACCCCGAAAACACCAAAAGCGTCTCCTCAGGAACAGGCAAGCCAATCAAGCCAAAAAAGAATAGTCCATAGAGAGCAAAGTATCCATACTGTGAGATATATCCCCCAAAATGATTAATAAATTCATTCATTCAGGTCTTCCCTTTCCTTTCTCTATATATCGTGCCAGATCTTAGCAAGTAAGTTCAAGTTATCTTTTCTACCCAATATGACGTCCTTGACCACTATTGGTTGCATACAAATACTCAACCTGCCTTGTTCTTATTGGGCTCTACTAAAAAAGAAAGGAACCACGCTCCATGATGCGCTGGTTCCTTTTCTGAGTTTATTCCGCTTGTTGGTCACGAGCAAATGCATTACGTTCACGGAGAACTACCATAATTTCGCTAACCGTATGTTTGTTATAAATCATCGCCATGACATGTTCAACGTCTTCTTTTTCTAAACCGGTCGCGATTAGACTTTCTTTTAAAAGAACGTCGTTATTGCGACGGAAATAGGATTGCAACGTTCGCAATACACGCCCTTCAAAATGCGTCTTTAACAATAGTTCAGTCGTTGACATTACCTTCCACCTCATCCTACAGTATAGAAACTATTATCTCCCAAACTGCCCAAGGAATCAACCTTCTGTCCATAACCTTATGTATTGCCAGCTTTAAATGATATATACTTCTCTTTAAAACCAAAAGAGGCCACATAATTTCTTGTGCCTCTTTTGCATGTCATTATTTGGTTGTATCCGATGGACATGTTGTCAGCATCTCTTCTAACACCTGAACATCATTTTCTAAACCACGAATATCTTCCTCTAGCATTTTAAGCAAATGCTTTTTATCCCGAAGCATTTTTCGTGTTTGATCCAGGCGCTCTTGCATATCAAAAACACCGATATACACTATCGTTTCCCTCCCTATGTAAGATCCCAACGAACCACCTTACATCATATGCAACGACAGCATATTGTTTCCATTTTCTTTGCCATCAGGACTGATATTTTTCTAATTCCGCACGCAGCCGTTTTATTTCTTGACGCATTGCGGCTTTTTCCAGTCGTTCCATTTCCTGATCTAAACCTTTATCATAGTTTGCTTTTTCATAGAAAGGTTCTTGATAAAATCCTGATGCAAATTCAGGCTGTGGACGCTGATAGCGTGCCTGCTCCCACATCGGCTCCTTCGGCATGATGAAAGCGAGCAAGAAGTACAGCAAGAGTGGTACCCCTGTAAAAAAGGTGACAACAGCGGTTACCAAACGAAGCAATGTCGCATCAATTCCTAGAAAAGCAGCGAAACCGCCACAAACCCCAAAGATTTTTTTATCAGATTGGGACCGATAGATACGATTCATAATAGGCGCATCCCCTCTCAATATATATACCTGTTCTTGATAATACTAGGATATCGAAATCAGCTTTTGTTCAAAACTGGCTGGAGTGGGATTTTTCCTCCGTCTACAGGCGGAGACAGGCTTGCATAAAAAGAATCAGGTTGCTCACGCTATTGAAGAGGTGATCAATGTGAGCAAGAAAAAAGCGATAACCGTATTGCTTATCGGTACGTTAGGATTGTTGTCTACAGCTGGTTGTAATAGGAGCCATTCAAGTCAAATTCAAGGTGTACCGGCTAGCATTAAATCGAATCCGCATGTCTATTTTTTACAAAGCCATCCCCAAACAGCAACAAATCAAAATAACTTTACACCGTACGGAATGCCGGTTAATTCAGGGAGTGGCACAGATTATGATCTGGTTGTTAGACCTGAATCCGTGTCCGATTACGGAGGTCTGTTTGGACCAAAACAAATCATTGTGACGAATAATTCAAATTCACCCTATCAAAAATAACAGCAGGCTTTGAAAAAACTGTTCGTAAGGGTGTTTTAATAAGCCATATATGGGTACAAATAAATTAGTATTTTTTGTACAAACAAAAAACGCTAAGGACTCCCTCAGCGCTGCACTTGTTTTGGCGTATTATTCTTCTTTAGGTATGAAAGTAAATATCTCACCTGTTTCAAAGGAACGGATCAATTTTTCTAACCACTTATAATAAGACAGCGCATGCTGCATTTTAAGCATGTCACCCTTAATTAAATTGCAGGCTTGAGGATTGTCTCCGTACTTATCTAACAGAACTTGTAGTTCTCTGAGGGACTTGTGCAAATGATGCACATTGCTTTCCATTGATTTGCGCCAACGTATCGAAAAGTAATCACCCAGATTTTGATGCCAATCTGGTTCCGTTTCATAAAGATCTTTACGAGAACCTTTGCTCCAAACTTTGTTGACCATTTTCAGATCGATCAGGGTGCGCATTCCAGTGCTCATACTGGTTTTGCTCATCCCCATTTTCTTGCCCATTTCGTCAAGAGTAACTGGACCTTGCGAAAAGTACATCATGCCATATAAATGACCAACAGATTGGGTCACTCCAAATAAATCCATGTTTTTACCAACCGTTTCAATCATACGATGGCGCGTTTTTTGAACGGCAACCTGAAGCTCTTCAGGAAGTCCTTCAAATTCATCCATTGTTGCTTACCTCCTAGGACAGGTCAAACTTCATCTTTCATTATATCGATTTTATTGTAGGAGGCAACCATACCCTAGTAAAGGACTGGGTATAGGTGAAATTTTACGAAAAATGGAGTATACTGTACATAAAGTTCGTAAAGTTTTTTCTGTACGTACTTGATCAAGTTATTTCCTGTTTGCTCATGTTCATACATTTTTCATACACTTACCGGAGCGTTTCGTTACAAAATTGAACGTTTTCTCTGGGAGCAAAAGAAAGAAATTACCAGAAGAAGGGAGTGTCTTCATGCCAATTATTGAAGTCAAAAATTTAACAAAAGTATTTGGCCGTGATCCAAAAAAAGCCATACCCCTGCTCAAAGAGGGCTGGACAAAAGAAAAAATCCTCAAAGAGACAAAAATGACGGTTGGGGTAAATCAAGCTTCTTTTTCGATAGAGGCTGGAGAAATATTCGTTATAATGGGGCTGTCGGGTAGCGGTAAATCCACATTAGTGCGATTATTGAATCGTCTAATTGAGCCGACAGATGGCCATGTGTTTATTAATGGAAAGGATATCGTATCCTTAAATCAAGAAGATCTTCGCGAAGTGCGACGTAAAAATATCACAATGGTTTTCCAAAAATTTGCTCTCTTTCCACATCGTACAGTTTTAGAAAATGTAGAGTATGGTTTAGAAGTATCGGGAATACCTAAAGCCGAAAGACAAGAAAAAGCAATGAAATCTCTGGAATTGGTTGGTTTAAAAGGCTGGGAAAACTCCTTACCTGATCAGCTTAGCGGCGGTATGCAGCAACGTGTCGGTCTTGCTCGCGGCTTAGCCAATGATCCCGATGTTTTGTTGATGGACGAAGCGTTTAGTGCTCTTGATCCTTTGATACGCAAAGAGATGCAAGATGAGCTCTTAGAATTACAAACAAAAATGAAGAAAACCATTATTTTTATCACGCATGATTTGGATGAAGCATTACGGATTGGTGACCGTATTGCCTTAATGAAGGATGGAAATGTCGTCCAGGTTGGAACACCGGAAGAAATTTTGACCAACCCGGCTAATAAATATGTAGAACGCTTTGTAGAGGACGTAGACCTGTCCAAGGTACTTACAGCTACTCAAGTTATGAAACGCCCTGAAACTATTACCTTGGAACGCGGGCCGCGCGTTGCTTTGCAATTTATGCAAGAACGCGGGGTATCGACTTTATATGTAGTAGACACCCACAAACGTTTACTTGGGGCCATTACTGCTGATGATGCCGTACAGGCAGTTAAAGAGGGTAAAAAGCTAGCAGATATTCTAATAAAGGAAGAGGTTCCTACTGTCTCCCCCGATACAGTGCTCAATGAACTATTTGATATCGTAAGCTCTACACGAGTCCCTGTAGCAGTAGTAGATGAGGGAAATCGCTTGCAGGGAATTATCATCCGCGGAGCCGTACTAGCCGCACTCTCCGGCAACACAGAAGGCGGTGAAACAGTATAATGAATATGTTTAAAATTCCTTTAGGTTCATGGATTGAATCATTAGAAGCATGGTTTGATGCTTCCTTAGGTCCTTTATTTGCAGTAATTAGTGCTATTATCGGCGGGTTGGTTAGCGGTTTTGAGTGGCTATTTATGAATATTCCTGCTCTGCTCTTTATCGTGTTGTTCTCCCTGATCATTTATTTTGTAGCACGCTGGAGAATGGCTCTCTTTTCTTTATTGGGCTTACTCCTCATATACAACCTTGGCTATTGGCCTCAAACAATGATGACGTTAGCTCAGGTCCTAACGGCGGCCATGATTTCCATTCTTCTTGGGGTGCCGATTGGGATTTGGTGCGCAAAGAAAAATACGGCTCAAAGCATCGTCACACCCATTTTGGATTTCATGCAGACCATGCCAGCATTCGTATATCTGCTGCCAGCGGTTACGTTCTTCTCACTAGGCGTGGTACCAGGTGTTATTGCTTCTGTTATCTTTGCGATTCCTCCAACTATTCGACTAACAAATTTAGGGATTCGACAAGTACCTGAGGATTTAGTGGAGGCAGCAGATGCATTTGGTTCTACATCTATGCAAAAATTAATCAAGCTGCAATTGCCATTAGCCATCCCTTCCATTATGGCTGGGATTAACCAGACTATTATGCTATCGCTATCGATGGTTGTTATTTCATCCATGATCGGGGCACAAGGCTTAGGTTCAGATGTTTACCGTGCCGTTACGCAAACAAAAACCGGCGTAGGCTTTGAAGCAGGGATTGCTGTTGTTATTCTAGCGATTATTTTGGATCGCTTTACCCAAACGCTCATTAAAGGACAAGAGAAGAAATCCGCAAAGCCTGCTATAAAATATCGTAGACCATTCATTTTAGCCTCAATCGCCATTTTGGTTATTTCCAGCATTGTAAATGGTGTTGCTGGTAATGGTGGCGGCAATGCCAAAAACATTACCCTTTCCTATGTAGCATGGGATTCTGAAATTGCTAGTACGCATGTAGTAAAACAAGTGTTAGAACAAAAGTTAGGTTATCAGGTTAATATGTTACAGGTCGAAGCAGGTCCAATGTGGACAGGCGTTGCGACCAAGAGCGCTGATGCCCTTGTTGCTGCTTGGCTACCTAAAACGCATGCTAGCTTCTACGCTAAAAACAAAGATCAAGTAGAAGACCTGGGGGCAAATTTAGAAGGCACACGACTTGGTTTGGTTGTTCCAGAATATATGAATATCTCGTCTATTGATGACTTAAGACGTTCTGATATAAAAAATGCTACGAAAGCAACAATTATTGGGATTGAGCCTGGAGCTGGTCTGATGTCAGCAGCTACTAAAATGCTACAGGATTATCAACTAACGGACTGGACTCTGATGGAGGCTTCATCCGCAGCGATGGCTACTGAGCTACAAAAAGCGTACAGCCAGCAAAAGCCAATTGTTGTTACAGGCTGGACACCACATTGGATGTTCGCCAAAATGAAATTAAAGTATCTTGACGATCCTAAAAAATCATTTGGAGAAGACGAACAAATCCACACGATTGTCCGCTTAGGATTGCAAGAGGACTTACCAGATGCTTATCAATTCCTGCGCCAGTTTAAATGGACTCCAGAAGATATGGCGCAAGTAATGGTTCGTATTCAGGAAGGCGTCGAGCCCGATGATGCTGCCAAGGAATGGCTTGACGCTCACCCAGAAATAGTAGAAAAATGGCTAGCAGGCATTGAACTCAAATAATACAAAAGGCATCCTCACTTCAGAGGGTGCCTTTTTCCTGTTTATCAATATTTTTTTGGATCGTATACAGGTCGAGGATGATCAAACAGTTCACCTAACGTGGCGTACGTATGCCCAGCTAAACGGCTGACAGGAGCAAATTTTTCAGCATCAATTTTTCCATTAAAGTACATAGAATCATCTATATGCACATGTACAACCTCGCCAATGATTAAATCGGAAGCGGACGGCTCGCCTAATGTAACAATCTGATGTAGCTTGCATTCAAAATGAATTTTAGATAACGCTAATCTCGGTACTTTGATTGCTTGAGAAGGAGTCAGATCAAGTCCTAGCGCCTCTACCTCACTTTGATCCGCTGGAAAGTCGGCTGAGGTTTCATTTACCAACGCAACATTATGCACATCTACTGTGTTAACGACAAATTCCTTTGTTACCGAGATATTCCGAGCTGTATCCTTCATCATCTGTCCTGGTTTTCGCGAGACCGCTATGGAAATCATCATCGGGTCAATGCAAGCAACATTAAAATAACTAAATGGGGCTGCATTTACCACACCTTCTGGATTGTGCGATGTAACCCAGGCAATGGGACGCGGAATGATGCCACCTATCAGTAATTTATATTTTTCCTGTCTCTCTAACTCGCTTATTCGTAGCTCCACACGCCATGCCTCCTTTTTTCCCTATTTCGTTACAGGTAGCCAGCTATACATATAAGCTGTATCTTCTAGTGCGAGCGCCTGCCTTGTTGCTTTTAACGGACGGAAAGTATCTAGCATGACCGCTAATTCCTTCGTCTCTTTTTTACCAATGCTTGCCTCGATCTTACCTGGATGCGGTCCATGTGGAATACCCATGGGATGCAGAGTGATGGAGCCTTCTACCACACCTTTGCGACTCATAAAGTTGCCATCCACATAATATAGGACTTCATCGCTCTCTACGTTACTGTGGTAATACGGCGCTGGAATAGCCTGCGGATGATAGTCATATAAACGGGGGACAAAGGAACAAATCACAAAATTCTGACCAGCAAATGTCTGATGAACTGGAGGTGGCTGATGCACGCGGCCCGTTATCGGTTCAAAATCATGAATACTCAGCGCATAGGGGAATAAATAGCCATCCCATCCAACAACATCAAACGGATGAAAATCAAATGTATAGCTATATAATGTGTGATTTTGTTTGACTCGAACTTCAAAGCTCCCTTCCTCCACATGTGTTTCCAATCGTTCCGGCAATCGCATATCCCGCTCACAAAATGGAGAATGTTCCAACAATTGTCCATGCTCGTTTCGATAACGCTTAGGCGGAACAATTTCATTTTGAGATTCAATCACAAGAAAACGCGTATCCTCCGTTGAGGGTACAATTCGATAAGTCGTACCAATCGGGATAACTAAATAATCGCCCGGTCGATACGTAATGGTACCAAAGATGGTTTGAAGCTCTCCCTCGCCCTTATGAACGAAGATGACCTCGTCTCCTTCCGCGTTACGATAATAATAATCCATTTCCTCAGTTGGCGAACAGACAGCCATTACCACATCATCATTTCCCAATAAGTAACGACGGCCTACTATAGGGTCTCCCCCTTTTGGAGCATCGAAGCTCAGAAAGTGCTGGTGACGTAATTCCTCGCGCTCCACATATTGCATATCAATTGTAGCTATTTTCTTTACTTCCGTCACTTGTGTTGGAGGGTTGTGATGATACAAAATGGATTGAATCCCAGAAAAACCTTTTGTGCCCATCAGTTGCTCACGGTACAGCTCACCATTTGGCTTAAAAAATGTGGTATGGCGTTTCCGCGGCACTTCGCCCATTTTTACGTAAAATGGCATGAAATATTCCTCCCTTATGCTTCTATAATGGTATTTCGCAGAGTACCTAGATGATCGATCTCCAATTCAACAACATCTCCTGGCTGTAGCCACTTGTATTGTTCTCCACCACCTAATTCTAATAAGCATCCACTTCCTACCGTACCGGAGCCAATAACATCTCCAGGGTACAAAAAACAAGCTTCGGAAGCACGCGCAATCATTTGAGCAAATGTATAATAGATATCTACAAAATTTCCGCGCGAGTACTGCTTGCCATTTATCCTTGCTGTCATTTGCAGATCATAACGATTTCCATTTGAGGAGGGAATAATACGACCGCTTAGTTCGTCAGCAGTAACCAACCAAGGGCCTGTAGAGGTTGCAAAATCCTTAGCCTTAGCAGGTCCAAGTCCCACTTTCACTTCCTCGCGTTGAATGTCGCGCGCACTCCAGTCATTTAGAATCATAAAGCCGGCGATATACTCATCTGCCCTTTCTATGGGGATATCTACCCCTTTTTTACTAATGACACAGGCAATCTCTAACTCGTAATCAAGAGACTTTGTTTGCTTGGGTATAGTGATATTGGCTTCTGTTCCGATAAATGCGGCCGGATTTGAAAAATAAAAGACAGGTAACTGATACCATTCTGGAACCATTTCAAGGCCTCTACGCTTTCGACACGTCTTTACGTGCTGCTCAAATGCATAAAAGTCTCGAAAGCTGGGGGGGCGAGGAATAGGAGCACCTAGATGTATCTCTTCCAAAGGAATCATATCTTCATGCTCGATTAGCTGTTGTTCAAGTAAACATGGGTACCATTTGTCCCATTCGTTTAATAAGCCCTGAATGGTTGATGGAGCCCCTTCCACTGTATCAGCTATGTCCATAACTTTCTTTCCTACATACAAGCCAGCCCGCCATTCGACCTGATTTTCTAACGTTGTGTTCTCTTTTTTTCGTTGATAGCTAACTAGCTTCACGACTTCACCTCCCACTTTTTTCATGAACAAAAAAACCAGTTGCACATAAAGCCACACAAGAAAAACCAAAAGGAATACTCCTTTCAAGTCACTTATTGTATGGCAGTATGAACAACTGGCTTATGTTTACTTCACCGAGAAAAATCTTCTTAGGATTATTCCCCATAAACACCCAGTGTCACTCTGCTATCTTTTTAACTACCGAGATATCTCAGACCTGCTGTTTACCTTCCAAATATCGATCCAATGCAGAGCGGAGAGCTTGAAGCACTGTTCCTTGTGTCGGTACCAAAGCACGCTTACGAATGGTTGCCTGCAGCTTCTCCCATTCTGATGGCAGGTATGCACCGATCACCAAGCCCCGAATAAATTCTTCATTTAACCCCATTAAAAAAGTAAATGAGGCATCAACCACCTGATCTGTTCGGCTATCCATCACTAAAGAACAGGCAAACATCTTTTGGGTATCTGTCAAAGGTGTTCCCTTAGGCAGTTGGGCAAATCCTGTGGCTAAAATGTAAGCATCGTCTGTATAACGAGGCAGGGGCACATTTGTCATGATCCCTTCCCCTCCTTCTTCCATAATAAAGCAAACGAATCATTTTGACCAGAACTATTCTGAACATTCTACGATTTTCTGCATATCTTCTGGAAGTGGCTCTGTTAGACATATTTCCTCACCAGTGCGCGGATGTTGAAAGCGTAGCTCAAAGGCATGTAACGCTTGTCTGCCAATAAGCTCACGCCTTCCTCCATATAGATCATCTCCAAGCAATGGATAACCTAAATAACTCATATGGACACGTATCTGATGGGTTCGTCCTGTTTCTAATTGTAGCTGAATATGACTTAGCTCATCTGTGCTTTTCAACACCTGATAATGTGTCACCGCCTGCTGTCCATCTGGGCGAACCTCACGCTCTACAATGGATTCCTCTTTGCGGCCAATAGGTGCGTCGATTACTCCACTTTGCGGGGTTACACGTCCATGAACGAGGGCTTGGTAACGTCTTTTTAGGCTTCGATTTTTTTGCATACGTGAGAACCGGTCATGGGCCCACTGATTTTTAGCAATAATAATTAGCCCAGTCGTATCCTTATCCAATCGGCTCACTGGACGAAATTTACGGCGTTCTCCCTTTTGCTGCCAGTAATGGATGACACCATTTGCCAAGGTTCCTGTCACATGCATGCCAGTTGGGTGGACTACTATTCCAGGAGGCTTTGCTAGTACCAAAACATCCTCGTCCTCATATCGAATCTGTAAATCCATTGCCTCAGGCTCAAGGTTTTCAGACTCTTCCTCATCCATCCAGATTGTAATAATATCTCCTGCTTCTACAATTCGTGTTACAAAAGCAAGTTCTCCATTTATCTGTATCTCACCGCTGAATTTAGCCCGGATCAACAGCTTGCGAGATATCTCATAGTCTTTTTGTAGGACCTCTCGTAAACTGCGCCCTGCTTGTTGCTCACTTGCATGAAAACGTAATAACAGCTCTTTCATATTTGTATCCTCGCTCTGAGAAATGATTACCGTTAGTATAGCACAAAAGCCCTTCTCACTCTGCGTCCTCTAGAGAGAAACAAAGTGAGAAAGGCTTCATCCAAGAAATTTTTATTTTAGCTAACGCAGAGATTTTGGATTAAAAGCGTCCTTCAAGCCTTCTCCTACGAAGTTAATCGCTAAAATTGTCAATGTAATACAAGCACCTGCTGGCAGCCAAATCCACCATTGTTGTTCAATGACTTCCGGAGAGACCGCATCTGACATGATATTCCCCCAAGACGGTACGTTAGAAGGAACACCAAAGCCTAAAAAGCTAAGTCCTGTCTCTACTACGATCATGGAAGCCAACAAATAAACCCCCTGTACAATGATCGTGGAGATAACATTAGGTAAAATATGCTTGATAATAACCTGTGCAGGCGTACATCCAATTGAGATAGCGCTATGCACATATTCATTCTCTTTTTCCGCTAAAATCTTGCCACGTACCATCCTCGCAGTAGAACCCCAGCTAAGTACACTAACCACTGTAATCAGTGTTAGTACACCCGAGGCCGTGAAGACTGAGTTCAATACAATAACAAAAATGAGAAACGGAAATGTAATAATAAAATCCGTAAAACGCATAAGTAAATTATCTACCAATCCGCCAAAATAACCAGCCACAGATCCTATCAGAGTACCGAAGATAACGACAAATAACGTAATGGAAAGACCAATTGTCAGCGAAATTTGCCCACCATATAAAAGCCGCGTATAAACATCACGTCCCCCCTTATCTGTCCCTAACCAATGATCAGAACTAGGGGCTTGGTTCAAATTGCGGATATCAATTTTAATGGGATCATAATGAGTTAAAAAATCTGCTGAAAAACAGATCAGAAAGATCACTGCTAAGAAAATAATACTAGCGATTGCTAGCTTATTTTTTGCAAATTTGCGCATTCCGATCGCCCATGGTGAAGTCCCCCTACGCTTCTCTTGATGAGCAGAAACTTCTGGACTGTTGGATGTAATAACGGGTTCCATATCTCTTTCCTCCCTATTTCAATCGTATCCGTGGATCAACAACACTGTACAACCAATCCGCAATCAGATTACCTAATAGCGCCATAAAGGTTAACAGCATGGTGATCGACATAACGACAGAATAATCTCGGTTGTTAATGGAGTTGATAAAGAGTTGTCCCAGTCCAGGATAGGTAAAGATGGTTTCGACTATTACCGCTCCCCCGAGCAGATTACCGATATCAAGTCCTAGAAATGTTACCATCGGGATAAGAGAATTACGCAAAATATGCTTGTTATAAATAGCAGATTCACCTGTACCCTTTGCCATAGCCGTACGTACATAATCCTTACCGCTGCCTTCAATAATGTCGTTGCGCAAAAATTGAGTGTAGGCGGCTGTATTAAATAGACCAAGCACAGCGGCGGGCAGGATCGTATGCCCTACTTTGCTCAAATAGTAAGATAAGGTTCCTTGCTCGACATCCACACCGATAGAACCGCTCGCAGGCACCCACCCCAATAAAATAGCAAACACATATATGCATACAATAGCTGCAAAAAACGATGGAATGGCATATCCAATATAATTCAGCGTCACAATGATATTATCGATCCACGTAAATCTACGCCGAGCTGCAATCATCCCCATCACCAAAGCACCTAGATAAGTAAACACCAAAGACATGCTCATTAAGAAAATAGTATTCGGTAACCGCTCGCCAATCAGTTGAGTAACTGGCATTTTATGATTAAACGAGTCACCTAAATCTCCCCGTAAAAAACCACTAACCCAACGGCCATATTGAACGGGAATGGGATCGTTAAATCCTAGCGATTCTCGCATTTTGGCTATATACTCGGGATTGGCATTATTAGGGTCAATCTTCCCCGAAAGGGCGTCCCCTGGCATTAATTTTGCC
>NZ_LSSO01000002.1:0-127412 GCF_001645205.1 Brevibacillus sp. SKDU10
GTAGCAAAACCATGTAAAATATTGTAAAATTAAGGCTAGGTTAGTAGATTTATGTTGGAGGAAAAGAGAGCTGGGGGGGATGAACAGTGTTTCGTTCCGAACTGGAATGGACGCGTGAGGAATTACGCGATACGATCCGCAAGCATATGAAACAAAAAAGATTGACGCAAGCGGAAACAGCCCAGCTGATTTCCATTGAAAGAAGCGGATTTACCAAGGCCATTAATGGTAACCATTCGTTTACGCTGGAGAGCTTAGACAAATTGACCGTAGTGTTTGAATTGGAAGAAGGGGCTTTTTATCATCTGTTTTTTGGAGAGTGCATCGAACAGCGGCTCAAAAGTGTCCATTTAGTATTTATTAAGGACAAATACGAAAAGTTTCTAAGGCGTTGCCTAGAGGTTGGGAAGTATGATATAGCGTTTCAGCTATTGGAAATGCTGTTGGAGCAGGATAATAAAAAGCTCGATGTGATTTATACGATTGCGGATTCTATTTTTGAACAAGCCGAGCTAAAATATCCCGGAGTTCCCACTTATAAGGAATCAGAGTATCAGCAAGCTCTTTTTCTCTATAATTATTATGTAAACAATGAGGCTGACTATCATTCGGAGCAATTAGCCATTTGCTATTTTCGAATTTTTTATATTATGCGCTTTGATGTAAAAGAATCTTATGAAAAATTAGTAATGCTACTATCTGTCATTAATCGATTGCCCCTACAGGAAAAAATCAAAGCCTATGATCGAGTAATGATGTATTTTTATATTGCAAGCGATTGGGAAAAGGTATTGCATTATGCCGATATCTTAGAGAAGCTGGCAAAGGGTCAGAATATTGACATTTATAATCACTGTCTGATGATTAAAAGCTTTGCCCTAAAGGAAACAGAGGACTATCAGGAGGCTATGCGTCTAACCGATCTGTATTCTAAGTATAAACCGTTTCAGAATGTCGGATACGGGAACCGGATGATGATCGAAATTACCTCAGGTGATTTGGACAACCTTCTTACCTATGTAAGCTGGCTATCTCAGCAGGATCAGCGAGAATCAGGTCTGTCGATTGTAATCAGGAAGCTATTAGATGCTAATAGAGCACTGTTAGCACGTTATATTTTTGAGATGTTTGCCAAGCGTTTAGCCCCTGAGGAGAATATATTAATTAACAAATATCGTTTTAATCTTTTTCAGGTTGCCTCTCAAATGTATTTCGAACTAGCTTTGTATAAAGAGGGAATCGATCAATTGTTAAAAGCAATAAATAAAGCACTCTCTCTTCAGAAGCAACAAGAACTAGGGGAGTTGCTTTATATGTTTGAAACACATAGAATTCATGCAACTCAAGAACAACAGCGTCTCTATTGGAATTTGTTAAAAGAGTGGAAGGAGGGTGAATTCGCATGAAAAAAGTGTTAATCGTTATTGGACTAGTAATGGCGTTTACAACCCCAACAGCGGCACTAGCTGACAATGGTGCTAAACCGATTGATTACAGCAGCGGTACAGAGCTTGGAAACAACGATAAAGAGAAAGATAACAACTGTACTGAGAATAGCACTGAAAAAGATAATCATGACACAGATCAGGGAAGAATTTGTGATAACGGAGCTAGGCCAAAATAGAAAAATGGAAAGTAGGTGTTGCTGTCGCTCATGACATTGGGTGGCAGCTCTTTTTCTTCTATTTTAAGAAAAAGTGATAAAAAAATGGAAAACACCTGTAACTTATCACGTTACTTTATCATTATATAAAATTTTAAATTGCTGGAGAAAGGTTTGTGAGATAAGGTGAGCGGAATATTGAAGCATGCCCCTCCCATCAAAGACATGGTCATCACATTGCAACAACAACTGGTTGTTCTAGTCCAAGAGAAAGGTAGTTTTTCTCATCCAACGGTTGTGGCTTTAAGCAAGGAACTGGATGAATACGTGCTCCAACTACAAAGTCAACGCTTTCAGCAGTATAAGAAGAGTAGACAAATGGAAGAGAGAGAGCACTGTTGATCCTGTCCATGAAAAATCAAAGCTGAAATATCGTATATTTTTGCTGATAATTCCACATTCCTAACTAAGAACCCAGATGATGGGATTGTTTTAGTGACCATTACTGATTCTTAGAGAGGATGTTTTTGTTTATGCTATATAAAGCTTCCTGGGGTTTGATATTTACTGCTACTGCATTCCTTTTTAGCGCAAGCTCTGCTGATGCAACGCAAGAAATGCTACCATCAAGTACGATTTATTCTGTAGCTGCCCCTGTCCCCCTTCCTACTGAGATCATGCATCGAAATCACTTCATAGATAACTCTGCACTGCAATCCCTATTACACCTATCTAGAGAGCAATTGCTTATTGAATTAAACAAAGGAAAAAGTTTGGCAGACATAGCTAATAGTCGCGGTGTCGATAAAGCAAAAGTGATCCAACTACTTAAAATGCAACACATTGCCAAGCTCGATGAAGCAGTAAAGAATGGCAGCATGACGAAGGAACGTGCTGAGAAAGTAAAAGAACATGCTACGAAAAGAGCGACTCGCCTTGTAGAAGGTACCTTTCGTGATGAGAAGAGAAAGCATATCAGGAGAGGAAAGCTAGCACCGTGGGAGAATCAGGAGCTTCTTACGTTGCTAAAAATGGATAGGGAACAATTGAAATTGACTTGGATAAGCGGAAAATCTCTAAATGAGATTGCCCAAAGCCAAGGAGTTTCTAAGCAGGCAGTGGCAGCTCTTTTACAAAAAGCATATATGGAGCGTATTGAGAAAGCTGTAGAGGATGGCCATCTTTCTCAGGAAAAGGCAGATGAAATAAAGCTCAAGGTTAGCGGCAAGATCGAAAAGATATTGAATAAAAAATGGAAGGATAAGAATGGACTTCAGCGTGAGGGAACAAAGTAACATCAAAAAGAGAGGACGTTGTCTCCTCTCTTTTTCTGCTTTATAGACAAAGCTAATGATAAGTAGAGTAGGATTTGGTTATAAGAGATGCACTGCGGCAGTTGCGACATAGTGGGGGATAAGGATGCATTTTTCTTGCTGCTAGGGAGTCTAATAAGTGGTATCTACGACAATGAAGGCAGGGCTTTACACCTTTGGTAACCGTTTGTTCCCCCCAGGCTAACACTTGTGATGAAAAGGGTAGAAAATGTAATGATTGATAATGAAAAGCAGGGCCTGACGGATCGATCCAACGAACGATTTGTCCGTTTTCCCACAATGATAAATAGGAGTGGTCCTCGTAAGGCTCGATAGTAATTTGGTAGCGATTTCCCTGCCAGATTTGTGGATGGCTCTTCACAAGCGGATCATCCCAGACAAATTGAAAATGTGCCATGGCGGAGTGCTCCTTTTTCATCGTTTTGCTTTTCAGTATGGTCAAAATATTAGCCGATCATAACAGCTTATTGCCTTCACCTGATTTAATTTCGCTTCCCCAAAAAACCTGATACACTGATTGTAGTGAGGCAGATACAGGAAGGAGGATCAGTTATGAGATCAAGGACCTTTACCTTTACGGATAAACAGGGCTTTACTCTCTTCGTTTATCATTGGTCTCCTGACAATCAGGAAGAAGTGAAGGGAGTTGTGCAAATTGCTCATGGCATGACAGAAACAGCCAAACGATATGAACGATTTGCTAGATTTTTAACAGATGCAGGGTATGTGGTGTATGCAAATGATCATCGCGGACATGGTAAAACAGCAGGTAGTATCGAGAAATTGGGATATGTGGGACGCGATGGATTTGTATGGATGGTCAATAATATGGCTCAGCTTAGTCAGATCATTCATGATGAACAACCGAATCAGCCATTGTTTTTGTTTGCTCACAGTATGGGTTCATTTTTAGGCCAAAAATATATGTATGAATTTTCACAGTTGATAGATGGAATTATATTATCAGGCAGTAATGGCAGTCGCGGAGTAGAATTACTGGCGGGATTAGGGGTCACCAAGCTAATTACAGCAATTCGTGGGGATCAATATCGCAGTAGATGGATCGATTCCTTAGCCTTTGGTAGCTTTAATCGTCATATTCAGTCACCGCGTACACAGTTTGATTGGCTGAGCAGAGACCAGATTGAAGTGGATAAATTTATTGACGATCCTTACTGTGGCGGGGTATCGACTACCAGCTTTTATTGCGACTTTTTTAAAATGCTACGCGAGATTCAACAGGAGGCATACCTGCAACGAATACCGAAAGACCTGCCTGTCTTCATTATTGCAGGTGATCAGGACCCAGTAGGAATGCGAGGCAAAGGAGTTCGCAAGCTTGTAGAAAGGTATGAGGAGCTACAATTGCAGCAAATGTCTTATAAATTATACCCAGAAGGTAGACATGAGCTGTTAAATGACATAAATCGCAAGGAAGTCATGCAGGATTGCTTAGAATGGCTCAATAAACAGGTGGAGCGTACGCGTGGTTAAACAGTTACTAGGTTATTACTTTTTGGTTATACACAAATCCCCTCGATTGTCTTTTGCCGTCTTAGCAAAGCATTCGAGGGGAATTTTTTTAGACATTGAAGATGGAAAAGCGTATAGCAGAGCAAAACGGTTTATTTTACTACAGATGCGCGTGTAGGCACTAGCTCTTTTGCTTGCTTACGTTGATACATGTTGTTACATACTAAGGCTATAATGATTAGCATTGTGCCGCCTACATCATAAATAGTCATGTTATAGCCTTGCATAACGGAAATGATAAATGTGGTAACAGGTACAAAGTTGATAAATAAGGTTCCGTTAATTGGTGATAACAGCTTAATTCCAGCGTTCCAACTAATCAAAGCAATCACACCAGCAAAAATAATCATAAAAGCAAGTTCATTGCTAGCAGCTAGGATTGAGGTCATAGTAGGCACATGTAAAATATGCAATCCAGTTAGAGATAGAACCACTACTACCGAAGTGAAGGTGCCCAGAACGCAGCTTAGTGTGGAATAGCGTAAAACGGACCATGTAGTAAAGTGATTGCCTCCAATTGTGTAGATTACCCATCCTAGCACTCCGATGAAGATAAGTAGGACAGCGAAAATACTGCTTCCACCAATTAAAAAGGCTTTTACATCCCCTTTTGTAATTACCATAAATACTCCTACTAAAGCTACTGCGATGCAACCAATCGTAAACGGTTTTGGTTTATTTGATTTATAAATCCATAGAACCAACACAGACAGCATTGGCATCAATGCTTCCATGACGGAGGCCAGAATGACCCCTGAGGTCCCTAATTGATTTTGTCCCCAAAATACTAATAGATTGTAGCAGGTGAAAGCCATTGTCCCAAAAAACCACAAGGACCATCCACGACCTTCCAGACGTAAGGCTTTTAAACCCTCTTTCCAGACTAATAAACCAAGTAAAATGAGGGAAACAACAGAATAGCGAATAACAGAGAAATAAAATGGATCAATAAATTCAAATGCACTTTCTGCAACTGGAAACATAGCTCCCCAAGCTACACTTGCTACCAAGCAAAGGAAGGCTCCCCTCATGATGTTGTCTGTCTTCATTTTCTCTCTCTACCTTTCTCTCTCTAAAAAATCTTACGTTGAACATCATATGTCGAAAACAATATCATGTAAAATGATTGAAATTGATATTAACCATCACTATAATTGATATCAAATGTGAGGTGTAGAAAGAGGAAGAGAGAATGGAAATAAGCGATCTACGTATTTTTCAAATAGTAGCCGAGGAAGGTAGTGTGAGCCAGGCCGCCAAACGCTTAAATTATGTTCAATCAAACGTAACGGCTCGGATTCAGCAGCTAGAAAAGGAACTAGGAACATCGCTGTTTTATCGACACCGTCGAGGCGTGACGCTAAATGAAGACGGGCGTAAGCTGTTAGGCTATACCCAAAAAATGCTGGCGCTAATGGAAGAAATGCAGCAGTCCTTTCAAACCAGCGAGGACCCATCTGGACCATTGCTGATTGGCTCGGTTGAGACCGTTTCGGCATTGCCCATCATCTTATCGTCTTATCACAAAAAGTTCCCGCGGGTTGATTTATCTTTAGTGTCAGGAGTTACGCAGCATCTGGTAAGTGATGTACTGCAATATCAGTTAGATGGGGCTTTTGTAAGTGGACCTATACAGCATCCAGATATTGTACAGGAGCATGTCATGGAGGAAGAGCTTGTGTTAGTGGCTGGAAAAGGTATCCTTACATTAGAGGAATGTAAAAGCAAGCCGCTCCTTGTATTCCGATCAGGCTGCGGGTATCGGGCGAGATTGACTCAGTGGTTATCAACACAAGGGATTACGCCTACCAAAATAATGGAGTTTGGCACGTTGGAAACGATCTTAGCAGTAGTAGAGTCAGGACTTGGCGTTTCACTTGTGCCAAAATCAACGGTGTTGCGATTACATTCGGAAGGAACCATCCGTCATTTTACATTACCTGAGGGATATAATCAGGTAACAACAGTATTCATCCGCAGAAAAGACTCCTTTCTGACAAATACCATGCGCTGTTTTTTACAGCAAATTGATCAGTTTCATGAACAGAATCGGGAGCAAATCTCCATGCATAAAAAAAAATAACGTATGGCGAACGTTATTTGTGAGAAGAAATGCAAAATTTTATTTTGACAGAATTGCAACCTATGGCAAATTATATAAGGAAATCAGATAAAAACAATAAAAAAACGTAATAATTAAGAATAGCTTTATGTTATTAAGGTTATTTTAAGGTTTAAACCACAAATTGATATTTATAGTAGAAATTTGATTTTTTCCATATATAAACATTCGTCTATGTCATAAATCTATGCTTTTGACTAGGCCTATTTTCATTGATAAGAAGCACCATGGAAAGATAACTGGGTAGAAAAAAATTTAGGCCTTTGACTCAGCATATCTGTCTGTATCGAAGCTCATACCTCTTGCATTGTATGTTAGTGGGGATATTGTTTAAGTTTTGGAAGTGTCTAGGAGATTATGATCTTCTCCACCGTTCCCCAAAACTACAAGTAGAGGTGATCAAGTTATGTCATCATGTCACAGACGAAGAAGACGCAGACACAGAAGAGTCAGTAACAGAGATGTTCGTAGAGCGAGAAGAAATATCCGTCGCGCAAAACGTTTCCTAAGACGCGCTCTACGCGACTTGAGAAGAAGAAGACGTAGAAGACACAGAAGACACCATAGACACCATAGACACCATCGTAGACACCATAGACATCACCGTAGACACCATAGACACCACAGAAGAAGACGTCGTTGCAGAATTGTCTGCTAGAAGGTTGTGAGAGGCGCTCATGAATTGGGCGCCTCCTTTTTTCCATACATGCTGGAAAACGAAGGACATGATAAAATAGAAATGATACATGAACCCTTATCTAGGTTAGAACATAAAGGGATGTAAGAGTCAGCGGGGTGTTAACTATACATGGGGCCCATCAGCCAAATTTATCTCGGTTTATCTGTCATTAACATTTTCCTAGCGATGGCACTCATCTTTTTGGAGAGACGCAATGCCACGGCTACCTGGGCTTGGATTTTGGTTCTATTTTTTATTCCTGGTTTGGGCTTTTTCATATACGTGATTTTGGGCCGCAATTTAAGTGGTCGTAAATTGTATCGGATTAATCAGCGGGAAAATAAAACCCTCAATGATATGGTCAGATGGCAAAAACAGAAGCTTCAGCAGGATAAGCTTGTTTATCAGGATGCATCGGTGGAGACTTATCGAGATTTCGTCTATATGAATGTGACTACCAATAAGACGTTACTTACCCAAGACAATGAAGTAGAGATATACACAAGCGGGAAGGAAAAGTTTGAAGCCTTATTTGCCAGCTTGGAGCAGGCTACAGATCACATTCATTTGCAGTACTATATCTTTCGTCAGGATGCGCTAGGAGCTCGATTAGTTGATCTCCTTGTACAAAAAGCAAAACAAGGAGTAAAAGTCCGAGTATTATATGATGATATTGGCTCGCTTGGCATCAAAAAGAATTTTTTTGATGAATTAAAGCAGGCAGGGGGCGAAGTGGCGGTCTTTTTCTCTTCCCCTATCCCTTATCTTAATTTCCGTTTGAATTATCGTAATCACCGAAAAATCGCCGTTGTGGATGGTAAAATTGGCTTTGTTGGTGGTTTTAATGTAGGGAATGAGTATCTTGGCCTAGATCAAGTGCTAGGCGATTGGCGCGACACCCACCTTCGAATAGAGGGGCTGGCAGTCTCGTCGTTACAAATCACTTTTTTGCTTGACTGGAATCTGGCATCAGGTCAAAACATTCTTTACACAGAGGAGCATTTTCCGAGATGGAGGGGGTCTGGACAGGTTGCTCTACAGGTAGTCACAAGTGGCCCTACTTCCAGATATCAGCGTATTCAATACAATTATTTAAAAATGATTCATTCTGCAAAAAAGAGTCTATACCTGCAAACACCGTATTTTGTACCAGATGAAAGCTTATTAAACGATTTGAAGATCGCTGTGCTTTCGGGTATTGATGTAAGGATCATGATTCCGAAACGCTCAGATAATCGATTGGTTCAGTGGGCATCTTCTTCATACATAGGTGAGTTATTAGGGGCAGGAGCGCGTTGCTATCTTTATGAAAAGGGATTTTTGCATGCAAAAACAATGATGGTGGACGGCAGTTTAGCAACTGTCGGTACAGCTAACCTAGATATTCGCAGTCTCAAGCTCAACTTTGAAGTGAATGCAATTATTTACGACAGTCAAACTTCAAGAAAACTGGAGGAAATCTTTTTACAGGATATTTCTCATTGCACTGAGCTGACGCTAGAAGAATACAATAATCGTCCACGTCTACTCCGTTTTCAGGAGTCGATTGCACGGTTATTATCTCCTATTTTATAGGCAAATGTATGGGCGTGTCACCTGATCAAAGGGGACACGCCCTTTGTATAAAAATGGAAAAAGAAATCTGGAATTGATAAAATATAAGCATAGGAGGTGATGCTAATGGGGCGTTTTAGAATTACAGGTATGCTTGTAATGATGATGTTTTTGCTCGTTCAAGGCTGTTCAACCCCTAGTTCGACTTCCACAATGGAGCAGCAGGCCTTGGAAATCGCTATGAATTTTAAGAAAGCACAGTATGAGGTTGGGGATTTCAAGACTAGAAAAGATGTACAAAAGATGAATGTGACTGAACTTGCAGCAATGAACGATGAGGTCAAACCCTATCTAACTGAAAAAGCCTTTGAATCGCATGTGAAGAACCGTGAACAATTGCTCAGCTCTGAGGTGGCCAGAGGGAGGCAAGCTAACATCAAGCTCAAGAAGCTGACTATGGAGAAAGCCGCCGAGGAAATGGACAAAATAACCTACCATTATAACATGGAGCTGGAATTAACTTATGCTGACGGTAAGCAGAATAAAGTCATAAAAACGAATGGACAGATGGATTTGGTAAAAGAGGGCGAGCAATGGAAGATAGCTCGGGATTATGATGCAAATCCGCTGATTGAGGAATACAATGCAATTCATAACCCATGATGGCAATAGGAAAATACAAAGATGCTTGAAATGACTAAGGAAGTTATTTCAAGCATCTTTTTTGTATCGAAAGCGATGTTTACATTCAGATTGTTTGTTTGGGTGTATGAGTTACATTTGCTGCTATGCCTTTCGCTCGCCTTTTTGGAGGAACCCCGCCCAAAAGATGTATCCAAGAAAAGCGGGACAAGAGGTAGGTAATTAGCAAAGTGACTATGACCGTAATCAAATATTGATTTACAATCCCAAGGTTCCCTCTCCACAAAAACTGAAGCTTATTTGCCACAGCTAATGAGGATAAATAGGATAGCAACAAGGGATGCAACAGAAAGATCAAAAACGATTGCTCCGAAATCCAATTGAAGATAGAATGAAGCGGATTTTTTTTCTGATAAAACAAACGTCCCATATTGTAAAAAAGGAAAAAGCAAATGAAGCAGTACAAAATGATGCTAGGCTTAATAGACAGGGTATAGGTACGCGACCATATTGTATCCATCACAACCAGGCCAAATGTAAGGGCCCAAGCCAGAAGCAGCCATAAGGTTTTCCCTTTGAGCCAATTTTCCCAGTGTTCTCTGCATTGGGCTAAAAACATGCCGGCCGTGAAAAAGAAAATCCAGACCGGTATAGGAATGCTATAGGACCACCATAATTTTGGCAGGAGAAATCCAACCTTAGCATGCTGCGAGAGGTAAATCAGCGATTGTATGCCTACTGTCAGGATAAAGCTAACGAAGAGCATGCTGTTAGGTGAGCGATAATACCAAGAGCGCAGCCATGGATACAACAAATAAAATTGAAAGACAATTAACATGAAGTACAGATGGACATAGCCTTTTCCTTGCCATAATGATTTGAATAAATAATCGGTCCACATGAAATAATTCTGATTATGAAGTAACCCACTTTGGGTATACAGCGCATAGATGATTGTCCATAAGATGTAAGGAATAATCAGTCTTTTCATACGCTTTATCATGGATGGTCGTTGGTGAAGCTGTAGCTGCCGATCCTGATAAAAAAGAAAGAATCCCGATAAAAGCATGAACATGGGGACAGCAAAGCGTGATAATTGATTCCAAATAAAAGCGAAATCAGTTCGAGTAACAAAATGCGATGTCACATGGATGGCGATGACGCCCAGCACGCACAAGACTCGAATAAAATCGTATTCTCTTAAACGATTCTCCACAATAGTTTCCTCTTTCATAAATGTCATACTTTTCTATTTTACATAACTTCCCTATTACAATTCAATATCTACCTAATGGAAATAAGAGCTGGAGAAGGCTGATTACCTACTAAATGTAAAAGGAACGGAAGCATAACTTTTTTCTGTGTGAGGTTTTTCACAATGTTTCTTAGCAATACAACTTAAAATGACGAAAGATAGAAAGATAAAAAGCAGCATTTACTAACACAGTTTCTAAACCGGCATTAGATCAGGTAAGTCAAGGTAATGATATATGGGATGTTACATAGGGACAATGGGAGGGTGTAAGAATTGAATGCACAAACAAGGCTGACAAAGATGAATGAGTTGGGCTTATACGAAATTCGTTTGGAATCAATCGGGGGACTGGGGGCAAATTTAGCTGGTAAAATGCTGGCAGAAGCTGGCGTTATTCATCTGGGGCTGAATGGCTCCAATTTTTCTTCCTACGGGTCAGAGAAAAAAGGCTCCCCCGTAAAAGCTTTCGTCCGTTTTGCCAATCCTGAAACGAAATTACGTGCAACTTCCCCTATTGATGAACCGCATGTAGTGGGTGTATTTCATGAAGCAATGCTATCGACACAGGATTGTACGGCTGGTCTAGGATCAGACGGTATTCTGATCGTTAATACGACGAAAACGCCTGAAGAAATCAAAGAACGAACAGGGCTACTCGCAGGAACCATTCTATGTGTAGACGCTTTAGGGATTTCTCTGTGTGAAAAAACTCGCATTAATACAGCGATGATGGGCGCCTTATGCCGAGTTGTAGATTTTCTACGTCCAGAGGCTGTCAGACAGATTATTCGTGAAACATTCGAAATCAAGTATCCTAAGCTAGTTGAGTCTAATCTACGCACATTTGATGCAGGATATGCGGAAGGGACCATCACAACATTCGCGGCAACAAATATGGAAGAAGGAAAGTCCTCTATTCAAAGAAGCACGGGGACGGTGCTTGGCTATCTAACACAGCCGATCGGGGGCGTGATTACAAATCCAGGTAACTCGGTGTTAAAGGATCTGAGTGCCTCTCGCCAAGGCTATCTACCGCATTTTAACGAAGAGACATGTATTCACTGTGCAGCCTGTGAAATGCACTGCCCAGATTTCTGTTTTGTATGGGAAGAGGGCGAAGATAAACGCGGTCGTCCTCAACAGTTCTTACGTGGTATCGATTATCAATATTGTAAGGGCTGTATGAAGTGCGTGGAGGTTTGTCCAACTGGATCGCTAACTCGTGAACGAGAAGAAGAACAATATGCACGTCAGCATGCCGTTAAACATTCATTTGCAATGGTAAGAGCGTAAAGGGAGGAGCTAGGGACATGAGTGTAAATACAACAACGTCACCAGAACAAAAACCCAAAGCCTGTGCAGCGGAGACTGTTGATTTCAGGTCTGGTAATGAAATGGCAGCGAAAGCAGCAGCTCAGATCAATTATCATGTAATGGGGTATTTTCCGATTACTCCGTCAACAGAAATTGCTGAATATCTAGACGAGATGAAAGCTAATGGGGAGCATGATATCGTCATGATTCCGGCAGATGGAGAGCATGGATCGGCTGGGATTTGCTATGGAGCTTCTACGGCGGGCGGACGCGTATTCAATGCCACTTCAGCAAATGGATTATTGTATATGCTGGAGCAGTTGCCCGTTCAATCCGGTACCCGTTTCCCGATGGTCTTAAATCTAGTAACACGAGCAGTGTCAGGACCATTGGATATACGGGGAGATCACTCTGATTTATACTATGCACTTAATACAGGCTGGCCGATTCTCTTGGCCAAGGACCCGCAAGCCGTCTATGATATGAATCTATTTGCTCTACGTGTAGCCGAGCATCAAGATGTTCGTTTACCCGTAATTGTAGCCTCGGACGGATTTTTTACCTCACACCAGAAGCGGCGCGTGCAGTATTTTACAAATAGAGAAGATGTTTCCCAGTTTGTCGGGGAGAATACGGTCTATGTTGATTCCACTGATGTGAAAAACCCGACTACCATCGGTCCATATATGAACGATCCTGATTATATCAATAACAAATATCAGCAGTCACAAGCCATGTACGAGGCGGAGCAGGTGTTCCTTGATGTGGCTAAGGAGTTTGAGGAGCTGACGGGCAGACGCTATGGCTTGCTGGATGAATATAGAATGGAAGATGCAGAGATCGCTTTGTTTTTGCTAAACTCCGCGTCTGATACCGCCCGTGATGTAGTAGATAGCTTACGGGAAAAAGGAATCAAAGCAGGTGTGGTATCTCCAAATATCATCCGTCCTTTTCCGAAAAAAGCTGTGCAGGAGGCATTGCGTCATGTAAAAGTGGTGCTAGTAGGGGAGCGGGCGGATTCCTACGGAGCTCATGGTGGGAATATCAGTCATGAAATTAAAGCCGCTATGCTGGACGCTAAGGCTGATACGACTATCCTAACACGGATTTTTGGCTTGGGAGGTAAAGATTTTTATGCTTCAGATGCAGAAGCGTTCTTTACACTATGCTTACAAAAATTACAGGGAGAAAAAGTAGCTTCTTTTGACTACCATGGCATTACTCCTGGAGATGAACAAGCTCGTCCAACACGCGTGCTTGAACCATTGACGAAAGAGCAAACCAGTGGCTTTATTACAGTTACTCAAGATGAAGAGAGCGGTGACTTGAAAGTAAAAGTACCACCAATGCGCATGCTGACCAAAAAAGCGAAGCGTATCGCCCCAGGTCACGGCGCCTGCCCAGGCTGTGGAATTTTTTCTGGATTAGAAATGTTCTTTAAAGGGATTGAGGGTGACATTGTTGTTCTCTTCCATACAGGCTGTGCGATGGTTGTAACGACGGGTTATCCATATTCTGCTCATAAGGTTAATTATATTCATAACCTATTCCAGAATGGTTCTGCCACACTCTCAGGTGTCGTGGAGATGTTCTGGGAACGCATACGCCGAGGGGAAATTGAGGTAGATCAGAGCAACGTAACCTTCATCATGATTTCTGGTGACGGTGGTATGGATATTGGAATGGGACCTGCAATTGGTACAGCATTACGCAATCATAAGCTAATCATCTTGGAATATGATAACGAAGGCTACATGAATACAGGATCGCAAATGTCGTACTCCACGCCAATGGGGCATATGACATCTACCTCCAATCTTGGAGAAGGGCGACAAGGGAAGGCGTTCCACCATAAAGATACGGTACAAATCATGGCGGCAACCAACATTCCTTATGTTTTTACAGGAACAGAGGCTTTTCCACAGGATTTAATTAAAAAGGCGGCAAAAGCACAATGGTATGCACAGCATGTCGGTACGGTTTACGGCAAAATTTTAATTAGCTGTCCTCTAAACTGGAAAGCTCCAGAGGATAAGGGGAAATCTATCGTAGAAACGGCCGTTACTAGCTGCTTCTTCCCGTTATATGAAGTAGAGAAGGGAAAAACTAAAATCACGTTTAATCCGGAAGAGAAAAACAAACGTGTACCAGTGACAGAATGGCTTCAATTATTAGGGAAAACGAGACACCTGCTGCGCCCTGGGAATGAATCCTTACTCAAGGAATTTGAAGCGGAGGTAGAACGTCGCTGGAATATGCTGAAAGCGAAGCACGAGAGTCCTTTTTTATAAAAACCAAATTGAATTGTCTAGGAAAAAACCCATCTCTGGTTGTAGCTTGAGATGGGTTTTTATACGATTTTTTAGAGGATAGAAAGAGAATGTAGTAGCTATTTCTTGTTCTAAATTTACACTTGTTCATTCATCTCTAATATGTACGTAGTAAGGTTTTTAAAGATATCTTTTATAACCAGCAACAACTATATCTGTAAGGTATATGCCTTTGATGTTCTCATTAATAAATTCTTCATAATCAGTTAGATCTGTAATGGGTTCCTCAATATTGTATATTTTCACTACGTTGTTAAGAGCTATCTTAAATTGATGCTTACTTTCTGTTTTATACCCTAGGTCTAATAGAAGCTTTCCTAATTCTACACGATTAAAAACAAAATTAGGTGCTAAATCAATTGATTTCTCTAGGTGGCTTTTATAATTGTTTAGGTCATCAATTTTACAATAATACCATCCTTTTATTAATTCAATGATAGATTGGGTTTCTTTTTCCTTTGAATGTAACGTAGAAAGCTGATCGAAGACCCTGATGTCGATACCTCCCAGTCTTGTTTCATGAATATGGGAAAGGATAAACCAAGCTTTATGATTAGTAGGGTCGATGGTGACCGCTTTTTCTAAATAATCTAAGCTTTTGTATACATCAGCAACAGGGGGGCTTAAAACTAAGACTGCACCACGAATCAATATGTCAATGTCAGTGGGATGAAGCTGAAGATAGCTATCTATAAAATATTCAATTTGTTCTATATCATGAGCTGGTGATAAATCTACTATCTTCTTGAACAGTTCTTTCTTTTCCATAATATCTCCTTTTCTAGAGGGATTTCATACTGTTTCCCATTTTTCGTGTAGAGAACTCTGAAAACCATCCAGACCTAGTCCTTTTCTTCCAAAAGCAAATACTTGAATATCACCTATCAGCTTCATGCTTCTTACTTATGAGCTGTATATATGAGTCCTGTGCACATGACTCGTGGGACAAGAAGGAGAGGAGTTTCTATTTATAAAAAAGCTCTAGGAACTGGGAAAACAATTTAGATGCTAAATAGATTCGATTACAATTTTTGGGATGACTACTCTATATAAATATACAAAATGCTAAAGGTGCTAGGAAAGCATTGATTCGTACGAGCTTACCTTTTGATGTAAAAAAGGTGAATATACCCTTTGGCTTTATCAGAGTTGCTTAGAAGAAACACGGAAATAATCCTAAAGCACGAGGAGAATTATTTGTTTGAAAAAATATTCAGGTCATTAAAGAAAAAACAAGGCTACCTCTAAAAATATCAGGTAGCCTTGTTCGTATTCTTGCCGTTTGCTATTGTTGCTGTAATCTTTTTTCAGCAACTAATTGACTAATTGCTAGACACATGATCTATAGAATGATTTCCTTTTAACATCCCAATCGAAATGAAACGTTTCCGCAGAATAATACCTACGTAAGCAGCCAGCACTGCTTTAATAATCCCACCAGCGATGAAGGGAGTAACCCCTGCAGCCATTGCACCAGTCCAGCTTAGGTTCAGGACTAGCTTCAGTTGGACTACACCGAAGAGGAAGGTGACTACCATCCCAAGTAGATTCGCAATCAATGCCATAGGGAAGGTATATTTTGTTTTTTCCAAAAGGTAGCCCATTATAAAGGCAGTAGCAATAAAGCCAAAGATAAAGCCTCCGGTAGGGCCGATCAATACTTGCGGACCACCAGAGAAGCCTGCAAACACTGGTACGCCAATTGCTCCTAGCAAGGCATAAAGTACCATAGATACAGTGCCATAGCGACTTCCAAGCACTGTTGCCACTAAGCCTACAGCTAGAGTTTGGCCAGTAATGGGTACGATTGGCAAGGGAATGGTAATCTGTGCAAATACTGCAGTAATCGCAGTAAAAATAGCAATGACCATATAAGTTCGTAAGCTTTCGTTGCGATGTTGCATGAGGCACCTCGATTCTTAATGTAAACAAATAGTATATCTGAGTTTACTAAAATTGTATCAAAAGAATATTTCGCTGTAAATAATGGGATGCGATAGAAGGAAGAATTTGAATATTTGAGGAAGCCAGAATGCAAGATGCCTAGCTTGGCATGGTAGGGCAGAAAATATGGTACACTTGGAGATAATGAGGGTTTATGATCATGAAAAACTAGCTTTTTTCTAACGACAGGAGTGGGACGATGGCAGACCAAAAACGGTTGTTACTAGATGTAGATACCGGCATTGATGACGCACTAGCTATTTTATATGCATTGCAAGCGAAAGAGGCTCGTGTGGAAGGCATTATTACTGGGGCAGGACAGGTCAGCTTGGACCAAGCCATTTATAATACCTTACAGGTAATAGAAGCCGGACAAGCAGGATACGAGGTACCTGTAATAAAAGGAGCCTGTAAGCCATTGATTCGTAAAGAGATCGGCTATGGGCAAAATGACGGTACGAATGGGCTGGGTCATGCTAATTTACCTGAGCCCAAGCAAGCGGCCTTGGAAATGTCAGCTAGTGATTTTATCCTTTCGAAAGCGAAAGAATTCGAAAATGAGCTAATTATTGTCACGATGGGGCGCCTCACAAATCTAGCAAATGCGGTTGCCAAGGACCCTTCTCTTGGAAGAAAGATAAAGCAGGTGATCATTGCAGGTGGTGCAATTCGTGTAGCTGGGAATGTAACGGCAGCCGCAGAATTCAATTTCTGGGGAGATCCCGAAGCTGCCTTATTTGTGTTAGAAGCCGATTTGCCTATTACGATCATTGGCTTAGATATAACTCAACCAACACGGATTACAGCTAGACACCTAGATCAATTACTCCACAAAAAAACAGAACATACAGAACGTATGCTTTCTTTTATAGAAGAGATGGTACGTTTTCAATTTGGGAAATGTGAAGCTGCCGAGCAGTGCCAGCCCTCAATTGCGATGCAAGGTCCGTTAGCTGTTGGTGTGGCACTAGATAGTACCTTAATTCGTACCGAAGAGACTTTTGTTCAAGTGGAATGTAAGGGGGAGGTTTCACGCGGAGCCCTGATCGCCGATTTACGACAAACAGCGAGCGTTGGACGAAAAGTGCTTACGGGTGTAAAGGCAGACAGTGAGCGTTTCATACAGCATTGGATTACTAGCTTAACGATGGATGCGAGCGGGAGGAATTAATCAATGAAATACGTTATTTTAGACGTCGATACAGGAATTGATGACGCGCTTGCGCTTGCGTATGCGATACAATCGCCTGCTTTACACGTTCTAGGCCTAACCACTAGCTTTGGAAATCACGTTGTGGATATCACGACAGAAAATACGCTAAAAGTGCTGGAGATTCTAGGAGCGACGGATATCCCTGTGGCAAAAGGAGCAGGGAAACCATTGCTACGTTCTCCTTTAAAGGCGAATGCTACGCATATACATGGGGAGGACGGTATAGGGAATACCTATTTACCCAAGCCAAAAGCTACGGTTATCGACCAGCATGCTGCTGACTTTATCATTGAGCAAGTTCGTAAATACCCGAAGCAAGTAACGCTTATTACTGTTGCTAGCCAAACCAATTTGGCCTTGGCCATTATGAAGGACCCTGAGATTGTTTCACTCGTAAAAAGAGTTGTCATTATGGGGGGAGCAGTTACAGTTCCAGGAAACGTAACCCCGGTAGCGGAAGCAAATATTTATACGGACCCAGAGGCGGCAGAGCTTGTGTTTCAATCAGGTATACCGATTACCTTAGTAGGGCTAGATGTTACTATGCAAACCCTGCTGACCAAGGAACATACACAAATGTGGAGAGAGTCGGGCACGCCAGTAGGCAAATTCTTAGCATCTTGTAGCGAATTCTATATGGATGCCTACGCTAAAATTAACCCCTACCTCGGAGGATGCGCTTTACACGATCCTCTAGCAGTAGGGGTGGTTATTGATCCGTCCTTTGTTCAAGCATCGCCAATGTACGTACAGGTGGACACGGAAGGCTCGGCCTCTATCGGCAGGACCATCGGTGACAGACGAGATCCTCCAAAGCAATCGCCAAATATGGATGTATGCTTACAAGTAGATGTTAACCGCTTTGTTTCCCATTTCCTACAGCAGGTGATAACGAAAAACAACATATAGGAAGATAGGCTTGGAGGAAGGATGCGGATCAAATCTTATTTAGTCAGCAGTAGGAGCAGGCAGAATGTATCTGCTCCTGCTGCTGTTACTCTGCTGGCGGTTGCGGTGTAAATGGAATGAGCCAGTACGAGCTGCCATCTGCCTTGCGATCCATATAGCCATATTCAATTAAATAGCGGCGTAAGATGGCGTAATCTTCGTAGACGGTTGTAAGTATGGCGTTTACCTCTTTTTCTGTATAGAGTGTATTGCGCTTAAAACGACCTACGATATGATGCAAAATTGCTGCTTTGCGCTTTTCTTTAAGTGGGAATTCCTTTATCCTTCCATCCAATCCATTAGGAAAGTACGTCCGTAAGATTTCTTGATATTCTTCTTCTGTCATAGCAAAACGCTCGTCTTGAAATCGAACAGTAGGTGGAACAGCTAGAAAAGGACTTTTCGTTTCACGGATTTTTTTCTTGGGTGATGTGGTTTCGACTGAAGAAGCAGAGCCAGTGTTTGATTTGGGGGGAGACTGGTTAGCTTCTCCCAGCAATTCCATGATGGCAAGAAAAATCTTGGCCTGCTTTTCCTTCTCTCTTAACATAAAACGATGGTTACGGATAGTGGAATTGCTTCGTCCTTTGCTATTTTGGACAATTTGGGCATCGGTTTGTCTTTCATAAAACTGGGCAAGGAGCTGACGCTGTACGTCGGTTAAACCGGTCACCTTTTTATCCAGTGATAGAAGAAAGTGAAACATTGAGGTATGAGCGTCATGAATATGGTGCTTCATGGCTTTTTTTGCTTCATACCAATTGTCACCAATTGGATAAATAATGCCTTCTTCATAGGTCTGACCACAAACTAGACATGTAAAGCTCTCTTGTTTTTCATTGTAAACATAGCCATTTTTTATTTCTTCCATAGATGCTTTCCAAAACAAGTCAGCTAAAATATCCATAGATGAAAACTCCAATCGTTTGTTTATTTATAGACATATTAATATTTTGTTTGTTTTTAGTCAAGATAAACGTATGAATAACCCACAAAGGTAGTGACCCTGTGGGTTTTGTTTTTGATCATGTAGTTTAGAGTATTAATGTTTTGCGCCCTTTAACCCGAATTCTCTTACATGCACTTTTACTTGAATGTCAACAGGAACTTTGCTAAATTCATCATCCCAATTGTCCTTCATTTTTTTCCAAACATCTGGATAGTGAATAGACAGAGCCTTGTGAAATTCCAAAACATCTATTTTCCATTTTTTTTGGAGCTTGTTAAGCGTGTTTCTCGTTAATTCCTTGATCTTTTTCTCAAAAGCTTCTCCAGCCTTCTCAAGATAGCTGTCTTCAAAGCTGTTTTCCGTTTTAGACCAATCTTCGCCGATTCGTCCATTCAGATTTATCTGTACAGAGAATGAGACTTTTCCATTTTGGACGTTGGGAGTTACCTTACTTGAAATGGTACGAATTTCATAGATAATCATGCTGTTATTTGGAGGCAGAGTAGTTTTAATCAGACCCGCGTGCTTTTCCCATTTCGATTTTCCGCTTCCTATGAGCAGATTGGCACCGCGTACCTCTTCATCGCCTAACCATCCGATCATTTTTCCGGTGTCACCTTTAATAAGAGCAGCTCCTGATATCTTCATGGTCTTGTTTAATGTTTCTATTCGCGGAATCATAAAGCTGTTTTTCATTGTCATATGCTCTGAAATATACCCGAGTGAAGCAGGGGTGGCGATATCTAAGCTCTTTCTGACATTATCTAGAATACTTAGGATTTCGACTGCGGGAAGCGTTTCATTAAGTGGTTTTTTATTCAATATATCAATAGCTCGACCTTTGGCTACCACGACTAGTACAGTTCTGCGAAGTTCTGTGTCGCGTAAAAAGTACTCTAGCATTTTGTTTAGGCTTAATTTTTTAGCGATAGCTTCCCCGATCACCATCGTTTTGACATGCAGAAAAAACGGGGGTCGGGAGCTTTTGGTAGCAAAATTGCGGATTATTTCAAAGAACGAGTTACCTTCACCAGAAATATTAAAATAGGCTTGCTTCTGGGTGCCAGTTACTTTAGCAGTGCCAACCAGAACCTTAGGTAAAACATTTTGATGAGTTAAGAGAATGGGGATTTTTTGATTCACCTTAGTGCCTGAGCCAGCATCATCTTCCTGCTGTGTTGATTCAGAGTCAGCAGCAGATGACCCCCCCTCCTCTCCCTCTTCGTTTTGCTGTGAATCAGAATCGTTTCCCTTCTGGGGAGAATCAATTCCAACTCCAATGACCATACCTAAATCTTCAATCTCCTGACGATCCCAACACCCCGATATCAATAGGGTTAAAGAGAATGTGAGCACACATGCCACCCAATTATGTTTGTTTTTCTTGTTGGGCATTGACAGGTTTCCTCCATTTTGAGCAGAGTAGCAATAAAATTGGAATGACAACGGATGTTATAATTGAAGCATAACCAAGCTGCGTGCCTAATGAAAAGGCTTGGTCTAAATTTTGCGGTACCATGGCGAATGCATATAAAAGCGGGGTCAACAATACTTGTAGCAAAGGCAGCCGTATCGGTACAAGCAGACTTAAACCTAGACTTACCAAATAAAAGCAAAAGACAAAAGTAGTAAAAATACTAAATACCCAGATGACCATAAAAAACAATTCATAGTGTTCAAAGAAGGCGCCGGGAAATTCGATCTGCTTGACGAACTCCATCGTGGGCCAAGTCAGTGTTTTCACCTCATGGGCAGTCAAGGTTCCTACTACCATCACGGTAATTGTTGTATAGATCAGAGTAGCAAAGCCAAGACCTATTACTACACTTTTCGAGGAATCTGCAGGAGATTTCATCATATAAGTCAAAAACATAATCACCTCGAAGGCCATATAGGAGGGGGAAGTGGCTGGCATGCCATGGAGCAAAGGCATCCAGCCATCTTTTAAAACTGGTAATAAATTTTCAATCTGGAAGCTTTGGTAATTAAGGAGAACAATAGAAAATAAAATAAGGATCGTGACCGGAAAATAGAGAAGGAACAGACGCACAATAGGATGTGCACCACCCATTACCAAATATAATCCTGCCAATAAAAAGCAGATGATCGTCATATGAATAGGCGTTTGGTCTAACAAAAAATGACGAATAACCTCAGCTTGTACCCGTGCTTCATAGACGCATAAGAAAAAATAAAAAAGGGAGTAGATGAGAATTAGCAGTGAGCTTACCCATTTTCCTGCGATAATTTGGGTTATTCTATAAAAGTGATACGAGGGATACTGTTGGCTTAATTTGGCGCAAAAATAGCCGGCTATCATTGCTAAAATCCCCCCAGCCAGTACATCAATCCAGACATCAGCTGTCCCTACTGCTTCAACAGCAACACGCGGTAAAGTCAGAATAGATACCCCAATGACCATAGATGCAATAAAAGTGGACACATCAAGACCAGAGAATTTAGGCTGGAAATTAAGTGACATTCTTTCTCGTACCTCCTTTGTTTAGTTCCTTGTAGAATTGTCCCGAGGTTTTTTCTTTATTCTTTTCGTATCAAGCGGTTGAAGAATTTGAGGGCGTCTCACTAACAATTTGTGAGGAAGGCGTAAAATAAAATCTTTCCAATCCTTGGTCATGATCGGTGTGAAAGGTGCTAGATAATCGACACCGAAGCTCTTGAGCTTTACCAAATGAGAGGTAAGAATAATAAAGAACAAAATGACCCCATACAATCCTAGAAAAGCAGCAGATAGCATCATTCCAAAACGTAAAAAACGAATGACAATCCCTGCTTCATATTGAGGAATAGTAAATGATGAGATAGCAGTAAGAGCCACCACCACGACCATAATCGGACTTACAATCCCTGCTTCTACAGCCGATTGCCCGATAACTAAACCACCAACAATTCCAATCGTTTGCCCTAAAGGCTTAGGGAGGCGTAAGCCCGCTTCACGCAGAATTTCGATAGTAATTTCCATGATTAATGCTTCAATGATTGTTGGAAAAGGTACGCCTTCTCGTGTCCCAGCAATCGTAAAGGCGAGCCGCATGGGAATCAGCCCTTGATGATAAGAGACCAGTGATACATAGAGAGAGGGAAGAAACAACGAGATTAACACACAAATATATCGTAAAAATCGCAGGATCGACCCGATATACCAAAGCTGGTAGTAGTCATCAGGGGATTGCAGCAGCATGGGATAGGTAACGGGAGCAATTAAGGTAAAAGGTGATCCATCGATTAAAATGGATACTCTTCCTTCTAATAAAGCAGCCTCCACACGATCGGGTCGTTCCGTGCTTTGAATCAATGGAAACGGCGACCAAGGATCATCCTCAATCAAATGCTCTAAATAGCTGGATTCTTGTAGATCATCAATCATAGTGTTGCTCACGCGACGTATTACCTCATCCACTAAAGCAGGGTTTGCAATTCCTTCTATATAAGAGATTACTACCTTTTTAGGAGCAATCTCCCCAATTTCTTGGGAAAGGAAGGTTAATTTAGGATTTCGTATACGATGGCGCAATAGGGCAACGTTATCAGCGATGGTTTCTACAAAGCCAACCCTTGGTCCCCGAATAACTGATTCTGTGACCGGTTCTTCCATGGGACGAGAGGGAAAATAGGCTGTATCCAGTAGAAAAGCACAATTATATGAGTCGATTAACAGTGCCGTATATCCACGAAGAATGTCCTCTACACAATCAGAGGGCCGTGCATACGTTTTTACTTTCCGACAAACGGCAAGTGTAGTAATTAGTTGCTCGATGGAAGGAGCTGTCGTTGCTTCTGAATTTGTCTGAGCTGATTGGTCCTTTGCCTTTTTTTGATTGGAGGTAAAAGGGGATAAAAACTCCTTCCATTGTTGTTTATCAATAATTCCCTCTACATAGAGAATAGCCGCTTTTTTTTGTAATTGATTCAGGTAGATTTCGCGTGTGGAGACATCGTAGCTTTTTCCAAAAACATCTTGTAATTGACAAAGAGATCGCGATAAATCTGATGAAAAGGGAGCACTGTCTTTTGAATTGTTTTTAGCAGACAGATGCTTCTGTCGTATCTGTTTTGCGCGCTGAAAAAAAGTGGACATAATTAACCCCTTGTATCGCAGTAATAAACCAAAGAGTAGTCAGATACCTAGCTTTCTGGTAGTCAATAGGAAGTATTTGTATTTTATAGGTAAAACATGCAGGCCAGCTTGGAAGTCCCTCTTTTAATGGGGATCGACAAGGTGCTTTAGTCCGCTATAAGAGGACGAAATAACAAAATAAAAAAAGGTGTCTCCACTGTCCTCCTAGTTAGGAGCCACAGGGATTCACCCAGTTTTGATATGTTCCTTGCTTTTTAAACGTTTACTTACTCATGGAACCTACAATTTTTCAACGAAGCCTAAAAACTCATCTAGCATTTTATTAGCAGCTTTGATACCACCAGATGTGTTCCAAATAATTTCGTTTACTTGGAAAGCTGTATTTTTCTTCGCTACGTTAAGGCTTTGGAAGAGTGGATCGTTCATCCATTCTTGTTGGTTTTTGGTTCCGCCTTTTTTCTCATCATAATCTGCGTTAAAGAAGAACATGACATCGCCATCTAAGTCATTAATGCGTTCTTTCGTAACGACTTCCATAAAGTTATCTTTATCTTGCGCAGCCGGACGGGCAACACCTAAATCCTTGAGCATTACGCCGGCGAACGTGTCTTTTTGATAAATACGTACTGCATTTGGCAAGAAACGTACAATGGATACTTTTATATTAGCCTTATCGCCCAGTTTTGCTTTAATCTCTTCCACGTGCTTATCATAAGCAGCCATGGATTTTTTACCCTCTTCTTCTTTATTTAAAGCTTTTGCGTACAGCTTGAAGTTTTCTTTCCATTGACCTGCTAAATCTTCAGAGAATACAGTAGGTGCAATGCTTTGCAATTGATCGTAGATTTTTTCCTGACGGCCCTTGTTTCCAATGATTAAATCAGGCTTTAAGGATGCAATTAGCTCAATGTTTGGCTGTGATTCATAGCCTAGCTCGGTTACTCCATCCATTTCGCTTTTAATATGTGGATACCAGCCATCGCCAACACCTGAATTAACAGCACCTACTGGTTTTACCCCAAGTTCTAAAAGTGCTTCTGTGCCTTCATTGGTTAAAATAACGACTCGTTGCGGGGTCCCTTTTATCTCTGTTTTGCCCATCGCGTGTTCTATGGTGTAAGGATCACCTGATGCTGTTGCTGATTCTGTTGGGGTTTTTGCTGGAGCTGATGTTGCAGTGTTGATTGTGCCGCCACAACCGGCTACAAGAAGAGAAAATACCATGCAAAGTAGCATCAATGCAGGAATTTGAAACCATTTTTTTTGAACCATGAATTGACTCTCCCCCTTCATTGTTCTAAATTTGAAAAAAACAAATGATAACAATAATCATTATCAAATATATTTTATATACAATAAATGGTACATGTCAACATAATTTCCAGAATAAATTGTATATACTTACTTTTTTCCGTGTCCGCGATAGAGTAGATAGAGAAAGAATGGTGCCCCAATGATTGCGGTAAAGACTCCAGCAGGTATATCGGCGGGAGAGAATAGCATTCTGCCTGCAAGATCAGCTAGCACTAAAATAACAGCACCTAATAGAGCAGAGGCTGGTATTAACACTCCATAAAGCGAACTGACTAAGCGCCGAGCAATATGGGGTGCAGTAAGTCCAATAAATGATATATTTCCGGCTAGACCTACAGCGGCTCCAGCGAGTGCTACACTGATAAGAATGAGCAAAAAACGGGTTATCTGTACAGGATTGCCCAATCCGGTTGCGATTCCATCACCTAGCGTCAGCACGTTCAGTCTGCGAGCTAGTAGCCAAGCGAGGGGTACAAAAAAGATGATCCAGGGCAAAATAGCTATGACATGCTTCATGGATGTGCCGTAAATGGTACCAGTCAACCAGCCAAGAATCTGAGAAGCTAAATGTGCTGGGCCACTTATTAATAAAAAAGTGGTTAAAGCGGACATGGCCGTAGAAATTCCGATGCCGATCAATACAAGTCGATAAGGCGAAACGCCACCTCTCCAAGCAAATGAATAGTTGATGAAGGCTGTTGCAAAGGCCCCGCCAATAGCAAGAAGCGGTAGCCAATGGATGCTAGCTTGCCCATTGCTAAATGTCATAAAGGCTACGGCTGCCACTGAGCCTCCTCCTGTCACACCTAATAAATCGGGTGAGGCGAGAGGGTTGCGGAAGACTCCTTGCGTAATAGCGCCGGCCACGCCTAGAGCGGCACCAATCATAATGGCCATTAATGTTCTTGGCATTCGTAATTCCAAAATGACGATTTGATTGGTTACATCTCCACCTACAAACGTGGCTAGGATATCTGGTATAGGAATTCGAGTCGTGCCAAAGGCAATGCTTAGTAGTGTGCAGACAATCAATACCAAAAATAGGATAACTAATACAAGTAAATCACGAATAGAAAGCTGAGCGGAGAGGGCTGGTTTATTACTCCGAATGGTTATAAATTTATGCACAAGAGATGGTTTACTCATAGCTACTCCTTCTAGCGATATAAATAAGGAATGGGACGCCTAATAATGCTGTGGCTACGCCAACGGGAACCTCTTTTGGCATCAATAAGAATCGAGAGGCAGTATCGGCTGAAACCAATAAAATAGCCCCGATTAGCCCGCTAAATGGAATCAGCCATTTATGATCAACTCCAACAATATAGCGGCAGATATGAGGGATAATCAGTCCCACAAAAGCAATTGGACCAGCTAAGGAAACAGAGCCGCCTGCTAATAAAATCACCACAAGAATGATGAGAAGCTTAGCAAAAGCAGTATGTAAGCCCAAGCCTTTTGCCATATCATTACCCATTGCCATTAAATTGAGCGCGTGTGAGAGACACAGAGCAATAATCCAACCGATCACCATATAAGGTAAGACCGTGGTAAGATGCTCCATTTTTCGTCCAGTGACAGAGCCTACTAGCCAAAATAAGGCTTGATTTAACGATTCATTATTTATGAGCATAATTCCTGAGGTAAATGAGGAAGCAAATACTGAAGCAGCCGCTCCTGCCAATGTTACTTTGATAGGCAAAAAACCATCCTTGCCCATCGTACCTAGAATCAGTACCAGCACGGCAGTCACACCAGCTCCAACAAAAGCGATCCAGACCATCTGTGTAAGGGTTAAATCCGAGTCAAAGAAAAATAGAGTGAGCACGATAAACAGTACTGCACCAGCATTAATACCGAATAAAGAAGGTGAGGCTAACGGATTTTTTGTTAGATTTTGCATTAAAACGCCAGCAATGGCTAGACTAGCCCCTACACTGGCTGCAATAAAAGCTGCGGGTAATCGAACATCTCTGAGAAGGAGATGTTCCTTTGAACCATCAAATTGGTATAGCATATCGAGCAACATGTGGAAGGTAAACATATGATAGCCGAACAAGATACTCATCAGCATAGAGACTAACAGCAACAAGATACCGGTCAATAATGCCCAGACTTTGGCTCGGCGGCTCTGCAATAAACAAGACATGACAGAGACCCCTCTCTAGAAAAATAGTACATATTAGCATTTTGATTGTAAAAAAATCAGAATATAATGTCAATGAAAATCGTTATCAATTATATGCGGATAAACTTTTTTCTATGAGGATAGCTGACTTCATAGATTGGATCTTGATTTATACATAGTAGTTTGCATTATTGTGTGTATGGGAGGTGAGTATGATGATTTTCACTCGCAAGGTAGCAAGTCAGGCAGATGATGGATTTTTATTTCAGGTATCAAGAGATTGACCATTCAGGTATCTATGTGCAAATGGAGTGGAAAACTTCACAGAAATCAAGCATACAAGAAAAAAGCTAATCCTGTAGAAGAGATTCTCCTCAGGCTCATAAGGCATAAAAAAGCTACCGAAAATTCTCCGGTAGCTCGTTGTTTCTCATGTTATTCGCTAATCGATCTGCATTATTTTTGTGCAGCCGCATTCTGTCCGGCAATGCGACCAAATACGAAAATGTCAGCGATTGCATTACCACCTAGACGATTTTTCCCGTGGATCACGCCGGTTACTTCTCCTGCTGCGTAAAGGCCAGCAATTGCTTTTCCATTGGTATCCAGTACGTGAGTCTCAGGGTCAATGACTAATCCACCCATGGTATGGTGCACGGAAGGAACCGCTTTTTCAATATACCAAGGGCCTTGTGTCATTTCGATTAATTTTCCACGATGATGAAAATCTAGATCTTTACCATTCTTAGCAAATCCATTGACACGGTCAATTGTTTTTTGAAGCTCTGCTATTGGGATGTTAAAATGCTTTGCTGCCTCTTCCAACGTATCAGCTTTCACTAATAAGCCTTCTTTTACAAGCATGTCATATTCATCTTTATGCACGTCTACTGTTTTACCAATATCACCTACAGCTTGATTCCAGACTTGATAGGCATATTTACCCTCCTGAGCAAGAATCGCTTGCGAAATCACATCGCGGCGCTCTAATTCCTCTACAAAGCGTTTACCACTTTGGTTCACTAAAAGAGCTCCATCAAAACGCGTATCCGCTACCAGAGAAATAACACCTGTCTTCGGATTACAGATTGGGTATGTTTGAATACTCTCCATATTTGTGATGGCTGCCCCGATTTTTTCGCTCATCACGATACCGTCGCCAGTTGTACCAGGAGTATCTGTAGACATGTAGCTTTCATCTAAAGTTGGGTTGTATTTCTTACGCATTTCTACATTGGAACCGAATCCACCAGTCGCAACAATAACACCCTTGTTTGCGTTAAAGGTAATTTCTTGACCAGCAGCAGTTTTTGCTTTAACGCCAACGACACGACCTTCGCTATTTTTCAATAACTCTTCCGCTTTTGTTTCCGTTTTTACAGGAATTTGCAGCTGATCCGCTTTTGCTTTTAGTTTTTTGACTACTTCTGCACCAGTGTGACCTTTAGGGATGAGGGCACGAGGCACAGAGTGACCGCCGAATTGGAATAAATGATCTGGTAAAAACTCTACCTTTATTTCATCCCTCAGCCATTCTGCTGCGTTTGTTGCATTATCTGTCAACACACGCACCATAGCAGGATTCCCCACGTTATCCCCGCCTTTTAAGGTGTCTTGGTAGTGGGATTCCTTGCTATCTTTTATGCCTTTTTTTGCTTGTACCCAGTTGTTAGCAGCATTCATTTCTGCGCCGGAAATCAATGTATTACCACCGATGGATGGCATTTTTTCCAGCAGGACTACAGAGGCCCCTGCCTTTTTCGCCTCCATAGCAGCCGCGAAGCCTGCACCACCTGCGCCAATGACTACTACATCGTAATTTTGAACAGCCTCCTCTTTGACTGTTGCCAATGTATCTGCACCTTTAGCAGTTAAGGTTAGTCCGGCTTTACTGACGGCATCCTTCACAGCATTGATATAGCCTTGGCTTGTAAGAGTAGAACCACTTATTGCATCTACCTCTGTGCTATTTTTGGCAATGATTTGGTCTCGCAATTTCTTGTATACGGGCTCGGATAATACTTCATTTTCTTTTTGTTCGAGAACTTTAATATCTGAAAGCTCGTTGTTTGTTACTGTTACCTCAACCTTGATTGGGCCATGTTTACCATCAGCTTGACCGATCGCTTTCACAGAATCACCTTTTGCTGGGGTGGTGCCTTGACCGCTACATCCAGCCATGGCTACTATGATTGCCATACTTAAGAAAAGCAGAAAAATCCTTGATAAACCCTTCAAGACGATAACCTCCTTGGATATATGTATAGTAATGAGAAGGGAGAGTAGGAAAAAATCTAAAGCAGAAATGCATGATTGCAACCATACTCGTGGTCGGTTCACCATGATTGTAATAACCATTCATAAAAGCTTAAGTGAAAAAAATCACAATTTACGGATAGTGCCATCCCGTACATGTACGATGTAATTCTAAAGCGCTTTCATACCAGGTGTTTTAAGCGATTGTGTTTAATCTGTGAAGTTATGCTGACGAGATTTTAGGATGAAGAATTGTACCATAAGTCTTAAAATTCCAACTAAGCTTCCATCTGTTACAATGAGAAGAGACGATGATGCTACAGGTGATAAAGGAGACGTATTCATGAAACGGAAATATGCAGATGTGACAGGGTGGACAACAGTGATAGACAAGCATTTTATACCATTGGCCCAACGTGGAGAGTACTTTGACGGCAGCATTACTGGTCTCGTTCTCACAAAAATGGAGGAACCATACTGGGTAACGTGTAACGGACAAGACATTTGTATCGCTGATGATGGATACGTCTGGATACAATGCTTTCCTGCGGGGCGGCATTATGTCATGACTGCGATGATAGATGAGACAGGTAAGGTAGTCTACTTCTATTTTGATATTGTTCTTAGGCATGCTATAGGGGAAAATGGTGTTCCTTGGTATGATGATCTGTATCTAGATTTAGCAATGATGCCTTCTGGGAGTACTGAAGTTTTGGATGAGGATGAACTGGAGGAAGCGTTCCAAAACAACACGATTAGTGAGTGGGAGCGTGATTTGGCCGTAATGGAAATGGAACGGCTGGTCACAGAGGTAGCAAATGATACATGTATCTTACCAAAGCTGGTGCTAGCTCATGCTACAAAATGGCGAGATATCGTCCTGCAAGGAAAAGAATCCTCCCAATAAAGGAGGATTCCTTCTGTATTATTTAGCAGGTGGCTCGACCTTCATTCTAGGAACCTCTGGCTTGCCTAGCGGATTGTTGTACAGATAGTCTGGCACTTCTCCCACGACAAGAGAGTTGGTAATGGGAATGGAGGTTGTGACAATGGTTTGATCAGTTGCAAAAGGTATGATCACTTGCAAACGAACTTCTACTTGCAGATAGATTGTTACCATAACCATATTAATCCCAGCTTCGGATAGCTTAGGATCAAGCCATGTTTTTGCAGAACCAACAGGGCTAAAGGTGATCGGTAATTTAGGCCCCGTATCGGACAAGAAGGAGCTGCCTGAGGCTAATCCAAGAGGTACGCGAGCTTCAACTTTTTCACTTTCAAACTCTTTTAGTTTGTTTTTAATGCGTTGATTGGCTTCCCCCATGATTTTTGAATATCCTTGAAAATTAAAATTGATAGCGCGTATTTTATTATCGCTATCCTTTTCAATGTCTAGAACTTCGGCCGTATTCATATCAATTTGAGCGATCTTTTTGGTCACCGCGTCTGCGATGGCCTCTTTGGCAATTTGCTCAGATTTCTGTTTGGCGATCACTAATAAAGTAGGTTTAATTTTTTGCTCTAGGAAGACGATACTCTGGATGATGATTGCAAGAAAGACAATGAAGGTAATAAAAAAAATTTTCTTTTTTGACGTCCGAATGCGCCGGCGTCTCATGCGAATAGCCATCTAGATCACCCCATCTGTAGACTATATGTTACAAATAGGGAGAAACATGACAGCTTGCCTTGGGTTCATGCAAAGAACTTCATTTATGAAGTGGGAATATTTCGTTTATAATGAACAGTAAGTCAGAAAAAAGGAGAGAAGCGCATGCCCTATAAGGTTATCTTTTTTGATATGGATGGCACGTTGTTAAATGAGCAAAAGCAGATTCCAGAGGATACTCGAAAATCACTCTGTCAGCTTCAGGATAACGGGATTCATACGGTTATTGCTACTGGGCGCTCACCGTTTCATGTTCGTGAGTTCGCAGAAGATTTAGGAATTGAGACACTGGTGTGCTTTAATGGTGCTTATGTAGAGCACAAAGGGGAAGTGGTCTATTCTACTCCTATTGATGTTAATAGTATTGAGAAACTATACCAGCTTGTGATGGCACGTAATCATGCACTTGTGTATTTGAGTGACGACTCCTTTTATGCGACACATGAGGGAAATGAGATGGTGAATCGTGCCGTTTCTTCTATTCTATTTGACCCACCCGGCATGAATGCAGAGGTATTCCGTAACAAGCCGATTTACCAATGCTGGCTTCATTGTGCTGAAGGGGAAGAAGGGGTCTACGAGCAAGACGATGCGCTTCAAAACGTGCGTTTTTTCCGTTGGCATGATGTGTCCTTGGATGTGATGCCAAAGGATGGCTCTAAAGCAAAAGGCATTGAAGCCTTGCTACAGTACCTTACAGTAGATCGATCAGAAGCGATAGCCTTTGGTGATGGCAAGAATGACATTGAGATGATTCAATTTGTAGGAATGGGAGTAGCGATGGGGAATGCGCATCCTGACGTATTTCCACACGCAAACTACATGACGAAGCACGTAGATGAGGGCGGTATTAGCCATGCTTTAAAGGAATTGAACATCTTGTTATAGAGGAAAGCCGACCGTCTTCATCTGGGACGATCGGCTTTATTTCATTAGCTAGATAAATTGTCATTTTACCTGTGATTTACCACACATCTGCTGGTCTTTTTCTATACTATACTCGGTCTGTACACAGATAAAAAAAGCAGTAAAATCCTTGGTATATCAGTGCTTTACATGAAGTAAAAATAGATTATGCAACGAATGTAGAATCACGTAGAGTTATTTTTGTGCATTATTTCACAAACAAATATAGAAGATTTTGGGAGGATTGTCTATGAAGAAGCAACGTCTCGTATTAATTGGAAATGGTATGGCTGGCGTCAATGTTATTGAACAAATCTTAAAGCACAACAAAGAGATGCATCATATCACAATCATAGGAAACGAACCGCATCCTAACTACAATCGCATTATGCTTTCGTATGTGCTGGAAGGCAGTAAAACGATTGATGACATCGTGTTAAATGACTATAGCTGGTATAAAGATAATCAGATTGATCTACAAACAGGTACAGCGGTGACCCGTATTGATACCGAAGCGAAAAAGGTGTATACGGATAACGGATCGGTATTTTCTTACGATCAAGCCATTATCGCTACTGGCTCTCAACCATTTGTTTTACCTATACCTGGTGCGGATAAACAAGGAGTAATTGGCTTTAGAGACATTCAGGATTGCAATCAGATGATGGAAGCTGCTAAGACCTGTAAAAAAGCTGCCGTAATTGGTGGCGGTCTGTTGGGCTTGGAAGCAGCTAAGGGCTTGGTTCATTTGGGGATGGAAGCAACGGTCGTGCATTTAGGCGATGTTTTGATGGAACGGCAACTGGATGATATAGCAGCAAACATGCTAAAAGAAGAACTAGAGCGTCAGGGAATCCGATTTGCAATGGAAAAACAAACTGTAGAGCTACTTGGGGACGAGCGTGTCACGGGACTGCGTTTTGCAGATGGAAGTGTATTGGACGCCGATTTTGTTGTAATGGCAGTGGGAATCGTACCGAATACCAGCGTGGCCAAAGCAAGTAATATTGAGGTAGCACGAGGGATTGTTGTAAATGACCTGCTACAAACATCTGCACCAGATGTGTATGCGGTTGGGGAATGTACCCAGCATCGCGGACTTTGCTACGGTTTGGTAGCTCCTTTATTTGAACAGGGTGCTATATTAGCCAAGCATTTATGTGAAATAGAGACGAAGGGCTATGAAGGCTCCGTTGTATCTACTAAATTAAAAATTTCTGGAGTTGATGTATTTTCAGCAGGTGAATTTCAGGATCAAGCGGATATGACCATCGTACGTATGCAGGATGATTGGAAGAAAATCTATAAGAAAATTCTGATTCGAGACAACAAAATTGTCGGGGGGATCCTATTCGGCGATGTTAGTGAGTCTGCTCGCTTACAAAAGCTGGTCAACACCCAGACAGAAATGACGGACGAGGTGTACGCTTCCATAATGGGCGGAGGCGCTTGTTGTGGTGGAGGAAATCAAGCAGCTTTAGTAGCCGAGATGTCTGATGAAGAGATCATCTGCGGCTGTAACGGTGTCACAAAAGGCAGTATCGTGACAGCGATAAAGGAACAAGGCTGCTCAACTGTAGATGAAATAAAAGCCTGCACAGGTGCAGCACGGTCCTGCGGGGGATGTAAGCCAATGGTGGAACAAGTGTTGCAATATGTGCTGGGAGATCAATTTGATATCAATGCGAATAAACAGGGAATCTGTGGATGTACTACGTTAAGCCGTGATGAAATCGTAGCTCAGATACAAGAGATGGGTCTTACTACGATTAAAGAAGTAATGCATGTATTAGCATGGAAAAATCCAGAAGGCTGCTCCAAATGCCGTCCTGCATTGAACTATTACTTAGGGATGATTCATCCGACAACGTATCAGGACGAAAAAGCTTCTCGCTTTGTGAATGAACGTTTAAACGCTAACATTAATAAAGACGGTACTTATACGGTAGTACCACGTATGTACGGCGGGGTAACGACAGCGGAGGATTTGAAAAAGATTGCTGATGTTGCTGTGAAATATGATGTGAAAATGGTCAAAATGACAGGTGGACAGCGAATCGACCTGGTGGGTGTACAGAAGGAGGATTTACCAAAAGTCTGGGCAGAGCTTGATATGCCGTCTGGTTATGCTTATGCCAAAGCCTTGCGCACAGTGAAAACCTGCGTTGGTTCTCGTTTCTGTCGATTTGGGACTGTTGATTCGATTGGGATGGGTATTGCTTTGGAGAAAAAATTCGAGCGTCTCGATATGCCGGCTAAATTTAAAATGGCGGTAAACGGTTGTCCGCGTAACTGTGCCGAGTCCTGCACAAAGGATATCGGGATTGTCGGTAACGATGGCGGATGGGAAATCTATGTTGGCGGTAATGGCGGTATTAAAGCACGTGTTGCTGATTTATTGTGCAAAGTAAAAAACGATGAGGAATTAATTGAGATTTGCGGAGCAGTCATCCAATACTATCGTGAAACAGGCAAGTATTTAGAACGTACTTCTGAATGGGTCGAGCGAATGGGATTAGAAATGATCCATAAAAATGTGGTCGAGGATGTAGAGAATCGTCAGCAGCTATTTGCTCGTATCGAATTAGCGCTTGCCCAAGTCCAAGACCCGTGGCAAAAAGTACTACAGGATCAAGAAACCAGAACAAAGTTGTTTGAACCAATTAAGGTGGAAAGCCTGTCATAGTACAGAAATGATAATGGACCAATGTCATGAAAAAAGGGGGAAAACAGCATGGGAGATTTCACTAAAACAATAACGATTGGACGAGTGGAAGAGTTCCCTGTTCAACTGGGGAGAGTGGTACAGATCGGAGAGGAGCAAGTCTGCGTCTTTCGATTGTCGGATGGGAGTATGTATGCGCTTGAGGATAAAAGTCCGTATCGAGGAGGACCTTTATCAGAAGGGATCGTTTCTGGCAAATATGTCTACGATCCTCTCTATGATTGGAAGATTTGCTTAGAGAGCGGTCAGGTTCAGGCGCCTGACACAGGCCAGGTCAAAACCTATCCATTACAGGTAATAGATGATATTGTTTCGATTCATATGGAGTGCAGGTAAAATGAGTGATACAGGTATATAACCTGTATCATTTTTCTTTTTTTAGGATCCAAAATGTGTTATATATCAACGGTTTTTAGTGTTAAAACAGTTTTATAAATGAAATGAAACAAATTTGTGAACCATATCACAAAATGGGTGTATATGTGATCTTTTTCACACACCGAGGCGCAATCTCTCTTGTATGATGAAACTGTAAAGAGCAGTTGTTCAGAATCGAAACAAGCTCTTTTACGAAATAAATCCTTCAATAGCTTTTTAATCATATAGATGGCCTTCGTTACAGGCAGAGACACCTCATGTAAAGAGTTGTGCTGCCGAGTACAGAACAACGAGCCAATACTTGAGGAGGTATGTAAGATGGCGATTCAAGAGAAAGACCTGCAAACATTTGAACACGCATGGAGAGGCTTTAAGCCAGGGAAATGGATGAAAACGATTGATACTCGTGACTTCATTGAAGAAAACATCACTCCTTACCATGGCGATGATAAATTTTTGGCTGGTGCTACTGCTAATACAAAAGCACTATGGGACATCATCTCTGACTTAACAAAAAAAGAACGTGAAAATGGTGGGGTTCTTGATGTAGATGTTAACACTCCTTCTACTATTACATCCCATAAACCAGGTTATTTGGATAAGGATAAAGAAAAGGTTGTAGGCTTACAAACAGACGAACCATTCAAGCGCTCGCTTCAGCCTTTCGGTGGAATCCGCATGATGATTGATGCTTGCAAAGCGTACGGCTTTGAAGTGCCGGAATCAATCATTCAGTTGTTTACCGATATTCGCAAAACACATAACCAAGGTGTATTCGATGCCTATACAGAAGAAATGAAAAAGGCTCGTCGTGCAGGTATTATCACAGGTCTTCCAGATGCTTACGGTCGCGGCCGCATCATTGGTGACTACCGTCGCGTAGCTTTATATGGTGTTGATCGCCTAATCGCTGAGAAAAAAGGCGACCTCCAACAATTAGAAGTAGATGCTTTAACAGAAGATGTTATTCGTTTACGGGAAGAAATCTCCGAACAAATTCGCTCCCTTCAAGAACTAAAATTGATGGCAAAAGAACATGGCTTTGATATCTCTGTGCCTGCTAAGAACGCACATGAGGCATTCCAATGGCTATACTTTGCCTACCTAGCTGCTATTAAAGAACAAAATGGAGCCGCAATGAGCTTAGGACGTGTGTCCTCATTCTTAGATGCTTACATTGAGCGTGATCTTGCTGAGGGTACATTGACAGAAGAAGCGGCACAGGAATTAGTTGATCATTTCGTCATGAAGCTGCGCATTGTTAAATTCCTGCGTACTCCTGATTACAATGAGTTATTCTCCGGCGATCCAACCTGGGTAACTGAATCCATCGCTGGGATGTCGTTAAGTGGCAAAACTCGTACAACGAAAAACTCTTTCCGTTTCTTGCATACACTTTATAATCTTGGTCCGGCTCCAGAGCCAAACTTGACTGTTCTTTGGTCTAAAGATCTTCCTGAGAACTTCAAAAAGTTCTGCTCAAAAGTATCCATTGAAACAAGCTCTATCCAATACGAAAACGACGATTTGATGCGTCCATACTTTGGTGACGATTATGGTATCGCATGCTGCGTATCCGCAATGAGAATTGGTAAGCAAATGCAATTCTTTGGCGCACGTGCTAACCTTGCGAAAGCACTGCTTTATACAATTAATGGTGGTGTGGATGAGAAATCAGGCGTACAGGTAGGACCTCAATTCGCTCCTATTACTTCCGAAGTGCTTGATTTTGATGAAGTCATGGCGAAGTTCGACAATGTTATGGAGTGGCTCGCGAAGCTATACATGAATACATTAAACGTAATTCATTACATGCATGATAAATACTCTTATGAGCGTATTGAAATGGCATTGCACGATCGTGAAATCCTCCGCACGATGGCTTGCGGTATCGCTGGTTTATCCGTAGTAGCAGACTCCTTATCTGCTATCAAGTATGCGAAAGTAAAACCGATTCGTAATGAACAAGGTATTGCGGTCGATTTCGAAGCAGAAGGCGAATATCCTCAATATGGTAATAACGATGATCGTGTTGACTCCATCGCAATTGATATCATGGAGCGCTTCATGAACAAAATTCGTAAGCATAAAGCCTACCGTAATGCATTGCCAACAATGTCAGTACTCACAATCACCTCCAACGTAGTTTATGGTAAAAAGACAGGTACGACTCCAGATGGACGTCAAGCTGGTGAACCATTTGCACCGGGTGCGAACCCAATGCATGGACGCGATAAAAAAGGTGCTTTGGCATCCTTGTCTTCCGTAGCTAAACTTCCGTATGAGCATAGCTTGGATGGTATCTCTAATACATTCTCAATCGTGCCAAAAGCGTTGGGTAAAGACCTAGAATCTCGGGTTACTAATATGGTTGCGATGATGGACGGTTACATGACGCCAGATGGCGGTCATCACCTAAATGTAAACGTATTTGACCGTGAACAATTGCTGGATGCGATGGAACGCCCAGAAGATTATCCACAATTAACAATTCGCGTATCCGGTTATGCGGTTAACTTCATCAAATTGACTCGTGAACAGCAATTAGATGTTATCAACCGTACTTTCCATGGCAAAATCTAGGCTTACATGTATCCCGACTGTTTCCGAGGCAGCTAGCTGGCTGCTTCGGACAACAGCAAGGGAAGGAAAGTGACGGAGCATGACACACTAACTTAGAACAGCTTTCCTTCTCTTGCTGTTGTGTAGAAAGGATTGATCAACATGAAAGGTCGAATTCACTCCCTTGAAACATTTGGTACTGTAGACGGTCCAGGTATTCGATTTGTCTTATTTTTGCAAGGCTGTGCTTTAAAATGCAAATTTTGTCATAATGCAGATACATGGGATACAAGCGGTGGAACAGAGATGACGGTAGACGAGGTCTTGGCTGAAATTGAACCCTATCTGAATTACTATCGCAACTCTGGTGGAGGTCTGACAGTCACAGGCGGCGAGCCGACCTTACAAGCTCCTTTTGTAACGGAGGTATTTACTGCTGTTAAAGAAAAATGGGGTCTTCACACTACGCTAGATTCTTCAGGCTTCTGTGACACAGCTAAGGCGGATAAATTACTGGAAGTGACCGATTTGGTCCTTCTTGATCTAAAACAAATGAACCGTGAAAAGCATATCTGGCTTACCAGCCAACCAAATGATCGGACATTAGCATTTGCCAAGTTTTTATCTGATCGCGGCAAAAAAATGTGGATTCGTCACGTGTTAATCCCAGGTATTACGGATTCGGCTAGTCATTTGCTTGAAATGGGGGAATTTATCGGCTCCCTACAAGGTGTGGAAAAAGTAGAAATTCTACCTTACCATGAAATGGGTGTATATAAATGGGAGGAGCTAGGCAAAGCGTATCCACTGAAAGGACAGCGCTCTCCCTCAGAGGAAGAAGTTAAACGTGCCTATGAATTAATTGAGAAAGGCAGAACCAATCAGCTTCAAGTCATTAAATAATAGACAGTTGATAAAGCCAAACTCTCCACTCTGGATTCAGGAGGGTTTGGCTAATTTTATTGTGACAAATAATCCGGCATGCAATCTTTTACTTGCTCAGTCTTTTTTCCGCTATTAAGTTAACTTTTGTCAACATTCCTCATGATGAAATTAGATTTTCATTTTGTTGAATACGAAAGAGACCATTTAAGTATTAAGTCATGAACAAGATATTGTGGATTGATAAAAGATAGTCCATTGATAGAATGGATTTTGGAAGCATATAAGATTTTAACAAAATCATAGTAAATTTTTCCTAGGAGGATCGGGAATTCCCCGGTCTTTTTTCTTGCGGACGAGCAAAAAACCTATTATTGACAAAAATGTAAATTAAATATAAGGTTTAAATGAAAAAATCAAATTTTATTAAGGGAGGTAACAAAATGTCAAGAATGACGGAAACAATCGTTTCTGAAAGAGCAAGAGAGATGCAGAAGCAGGTAATGCAAAAATTCCGTTCCAAAATTAGTCCTTCTCTAGCAAAGATTGTGAAACAATCTCAGGGTGTAGCCAAGCAATTTGTACCAAGTCCCTATGAAGCATTAGAATACGGCACAGAAAAGCCTTTTGAAGAGGGCAAAAATAATAAAGGAATATATGGACTTGAAAGAATATACGAGGATCGAGCGGTTTTAACTCCTTATTTTGAATGTTCTGCCTATTGCAGATACTGTTTTAAGAAAACCCGTACTTTAGCGGGAGAAGCCAAGCGGATGTCAGATGAAAACATTGCAGATGCGATCAACTATATAAGCAATGATGATCGGATTAAAACGGTATTAATTACCGGCGGGGACCCGTTTCTCGATGTAACATTACTGCATAAGGTTCTACAGCAAATCAAGGAAATTGATCATGTACGAAACATCCGGGTAGGTACCAGGAATATTTTATTTGCTCCCGAAAACATCACGGATGAAACAGCAGAGATGTTATCAGAATTTAATCAAATTAACTACGAAAATCCACGTTTATCCAAGAACCTTTCCATTGGTTTATCACTAAATCACCCAGATGAACTTACCCCAGAAGTTATTCGCGCTGCCCAAAAGATCATTTCTCGAGGTATTACCATAAGAGGACAAATTGTTTTGATGAAAGATATTAATGATAATACCAAAACGATGCGGGAATTAATAGAGCTGTTTCTCTGTAATGGGATTGTGCCTTATTATCTGTTCCACTGTATGGCTGTAGTCGGAGCTAAGCATTTCCGTACATCAGTCCAGAAGGGAATTGATATTATACGTGAACTATCCGCTTTCTCTGGAAGCATTGCTCCGCATTATGTTTATGTAACCCCAATTGGTAAGCATCGAGTCGGTACGAATTCCCAACTCGATTATGTAGAGATTGATGGTCAACGGTATATTCGTTCCACTACACCATATAAAGCGGCTGATTTCTTACATTTCTCTGATAACACGATGCTGCCACCTCTCCACGAAATAAATGAAAACGGATACATTGTGTCTCATTATCTTGACGGGGATGATAATCCAATGGAGGCATTGATATGAAAGAATTAATCGTATTTATTGAAAATCTCTCGGTAGTTCCTACCATTAATCGCGCTGTTCATGTTACGAAAATGGGGTACCAGTGTGCAATCATTACTCGCCCTCTCACAGAGCATGAAAGAACGAAAATCGCTCAATTAGAAGAAGAAAACCACATTCCTGCTTTATTTGCCGAAATAATTGAGACTACTGATTTTGGCTATGAGGAATTAGAAAAAAAGATGTGCATGCTTGAGGAAGCATATAAAATTTCTGCTGTACTTAGTATTCTTGGGTTATTTTCAAGCGCCGGTTTATTAGGGGCTGATGTCGCTAAGATAGCAGAAAAAAGAGGACTACCCTCTCAGGACTCAGATGCATTGTATCGTACAAATAACAAATACCTTATGCGTGACGCACTAAGACATGCTGGAGTGCTAACGGTTGATTATGGACTAGCAGTCGATGTGGATTCAGCAGTCGCCCATGCGGAACGGATTGGCTATCCGGTGATTTTAAAGCCGATTAACGGAGTTGCTTCGCATTTAATTCTCAAATCCCATAATCAACAAGAGGTAAGGGATAATTTTACATACGCCCTGCAAAAGCTGCCTGACTGTAATTATTCCAATCTTTATGCATCCTGTCACACCTATGCAACGAAGGATGGGAAGCTTATTGATTTTAATCCGATGGGTTGCATGCTAGTGGAAAAATATATGAATGGTCGGGAAGCTAGTGTAGAGATGGTGATCACAGAGAAGGAAATCATTCCTCTACTTGTGCATGATAAGCTAAAAGTCACAGAAGAAAAGCAGGTGTTCTATGAGCATCTTCTGGTCGTTCCCCCACTTCGCTTTACGGAGAAGGAAGTTGAGGAGCTAAAGAATTATGCAGTGGAAGCCGTTCGCGCTGTTGGCTTAAAGAATTCGTTGTCCCATGTTGAATTACGCTATGACGAAGAATTAGGGCCACAGGTATTAGAAATCAATCCGCGTATAGGTGGTATGTGTGTTAAGGATAGCTTAGAAACAATGCTTGGATTTGATTCTGTAAAAGCCCAATTGGGAATTGCTTTAGGAACCTTTGAATTACCGACTCTACCAAACCAGAAACAAACTCCTCATGCCATGTTTACTTTATATCCAAAGGAGAGCGGGATTCTTCGAGCGGTAAACGGACTAGAGGAGCTTGAAAAAATTCCTGGGGTATTACGAGTAACACAAGTCTATCCGATAGGAGCAGAGATAAGAGGGGACGAGGAAGAAGTATTTCTAGTTATGTGCTGGATGCGTGGAGAAAGCTATGAACATATTGAACAGGTATATGAAAAGGCGTGCGAGCTAGTCACGTTTGAAATCGAGAAATTGGTTAAGGTGTAGGAGGAAAGAACATGACAACAACAATTCCAGCAGGACAGAATAATAAAATGCGGTACATTTACCAGTTGATTGCTGGAAGAACCATTTCAGATATAGGCAGTTATTTAGATATGATTGCTCTAAATCTGTATGTGTACCTATTAACGGGCAGTGCTGTTTACATGGGATTATTTATGGCTGTTCGTTTATTGGGAAGCTTTTTAGCAGGTTTTTATTCTGGTATGCTAGCAGATAAATTTAACCGTAAAAAGCTAATGATTATTAGTGACGTTGTGCGGTTTTGTCTCCTATTTTCTCTATTTATTACACCACAAGAATATCATTTTTATATGCTGTATGTTGTGATCTTTGGTATGGGAATGTTTAGCTCGATGTTTAACGTATCCATGCAATCCAGTATTCCTATGCTTGTTTCACCAGAAAATAGAGTAAGAGCCAACGCTTTATTACAGTCTTGGCAAGCCATTGCCATGGTTGTCGGGATGCTATCAAGTGGGATTCTCATTAATCTGTTAAGCTATCAAAATATTTTCTTGCTTGACTCCCTGACGTATTTGCTTTCGGCTGTGAACCTAATTAGCCTGCCCATTAAAACGAATGAAAAACGAACCCAATCAGATCAAAAGGCTTCGTTTTTTTCAGAGTTTTCGTTTATTTATCGGTATTTACGTGTAATTCCTGTTTTATTATCTTTAATGACGATTCGATTATTTGATACTTTTGGTTCCGCAGCGCATAATGTAGGGATACCGATTTATTCGTCTATGATTAAGCCGGACAATCCCTCTATGATTATGGGCTTTATATGGGGAATCTGGGCAATTGGGAATCTTGTCGGTTCTCGTTTTATGAGTAGGCATTCTAAAAATGCTAAGGAAGTATTCACCGAAAAAGCATTTGGAATCTCGACAATTTTAATGTCGTTCTTCTTTATTTTACTGTTTGCGTTCTCTACAACGTATCTTCTGCTTATCTGTGCTTTCCTAGCGGGAGTATCTGATGGTATATCGGCCATTTGCTATAACTCACGCCTACAGCAGGTATCTGATGATAAGCGTGGCCGTGTTTTTGGAGTATCCTCCACATTGCAAACCATTGGATTTGCGTTTGGAATGCTAATTTGTTCCCCTTTATTTGAAATCATGCTGCCGATATGGGTAGTAGGTATCCTACATGGTGTACCTATGGTCATGGCGCTGATATTCACGATCTATTTCTATCGGAAATGGAAAGCACCAACTGAACTCACTTCATAATAAAAAGAAGAGATCAACTTGGCACCGCCAAATGCAGCGGTGCCTTTTGTATCGAGGCGTCGGGTTATACACTCTAACATCTTGCTTTTAACCTTTACCTAGTTTTGCGATATCGTTTACAGTCAAAAAATTTTTTTCGGTAAAAAAAGCATACTATTCTAGCAGGAAACAGGTACAATGAGAGCTAAGACTTATACATAACAGGCGAGTTTTGCCAAGACAAAGGAGGATATCACATGCTACAAAATCTTAAACCCGTGTGGGACTTAGATAGCATCTTTCCTGGAGGAAGCGAATCAAAGGAATTTGCTGCATTCTTGGATAAATTAAAGGAACAAACGTCTTCTTTAACGGCTGATTTAAAAGCGTTAGAAGCTCCTACATCGCTAGATCAGCTAAAAAAATTAGAAGCGATTGTAGCACGTTTTGAACAAGTACGCTCTGATTGGATGCAGGCAAGCTCATTCGTCTCCTGCCTTGAGGCACAGAATGTACATGATGGAAAAGCTCATTTCCTACGTGATCGTGTAACACAATTAGGAGCGGCAAATCAAGAAACAGGAACATTGTTTGATCAGTACATTTTAGAAGTGCCTGAGGAGCTATGGAAGCAATTCCTAGAGTTAGATAGCATGAAACCAATTGCTTTCATTCTGGATGAGCGCCGTCAATTAGGGGCAGCTAAGCTTCCTACTGAGCAAGAGATCTTGGCAGGAAATTTAGCAGTAGATGGGTATCATGCATGGTCGCAGTTATATGACGTGATCGTTGGACGCATGCATATCTCAAGTGAGAAAGATGGGAAAATTGAGAATTTATCAGTCGGGCAAGCCTTTAACCTGCTATCTGATACTGATCCTACAGTTCGCAAGCAGATGTTTGCCAATTGGAAACAAGCTTGGTCTGAAAATGAAGACCTATGCGCAAAAGCATTGAATCATTTAAGCGGCTTCCGTTTAGCATTATATAAAGAGCGTAAGTGGGATGACTTTTTGAAAGAGCCGGTCGAGATTTGCCGTATGAGCGAGAAGACGCTGAATGTCATGTGGGAGGTTGTGGAGAAGAATCGTGAGCGCCTAGTTCCTTATTTAAAACGGAAAAAGGAATTACTTGGCATCGATTCTCTGTCTTTCTACGATTGGACGGCACCATTGCCTGGCAGTACCAGCAAAATGAGCTATGATGAAGCAGCCCAATTCATTACAGAGCAGTTTGAGAAATTTAGTCCAAAAATGGCTGAATTCGCAACAATGGCTTTTGAAAAACATTGGATTGAAGCTGAGGATCGTCCTGGTAAGCGACCAGGTGGCTTCTGCACCGATTTACAGTCCAGCAAAGAAACGCGTATTTTCATGACGTTTGACGGTAGTATGTCTAGCACCTCTACATTAGCTCATGAATTAGGACATTCCTATCACACCTATGTAATGAAGGATTTGCCTGAGCTGGCGAAGGATTATGCCATGAACGTAGCCGAAACAGCTTCCACCTTTGCAGAATTAATCGTGAAGGATGCTGCCTTAAAAAATGCCAAATCTGATGCAGAACGTATTTCCATGATCGACGATAAGCTTGGTGATGCAGTTTCCTTCTTTATGGATATCTTTACTCGCTTTACATTTGAGAAGAAATTCTACGAACAACGCAAGAATGGAATGCTAAGTGCGGAAGAAATCAATCAACTAATGGAAGAAGCGCAGAAGTTCGCATTTGCCGGAGCTTTAGACGAATACTTCCCTAACTTCTGGTCCGCCAAGCTTCACTTCTATATTAGCGATGTTCCGTTCTATAACTTCCCATATACATTCGGATACATGTTAAGTGCTGGTTTGTTTGCGCAAGCACAAAAAGAAGGGGCTTCCTTTGAGGATAAGTATATTGACTTCTTAAAAGACACAGGTCGCATGACAGTAGAAGATCTGGCGAAGGCTCATCTAAATGTAGATTTGACGCAACCAGATTTCTGGCAAAGTGCTGTAGATGCTGCTTTGGCAAACATTGATGAATTTATGACGCTTACAGAGAAAAAAGCGTAAAAATTCTATCTAACGTAACAAGCAGGAAGAAAAGGGAAAAGCTCTCATATAAGAGGGCTTTTTCCTGCATCTAAAGCAATCATCTAATCTATTTAGAAGCGAGGGACTACATATGGCTAAAACACTCCAGGAAGTTTTACAGCATCCCGTATTTCATTATTTTGCCGAAATATCGAAAATTCCAAGGGGATCAGGCAATGAACAAGCAATCAGTACCTATCTATTAGATTTTGCGGCACAGCATGGATTAGATGCTGCACGGGATGAGGCATTTAATGTAGTGATTCGCAAGCCAGCTTCCGCAGGTTATGAGGCATTGCCCACCATCATTTTACAAGGGCACATGGATATGGTTTGTGAAAAAAATCAAGGAACCGTACATAATTTTCTAACAGATCCCATTCAGCTACGGGTAGTAGACAATATGCTATATGCTACGGAGACCACATTAGGTGCAGATAACGGTATAGCCGTAGCTTACATGCTTGCTTTGCTAGCTGATACGACTCTCATGCATCCTGCTCTGGAAGCACTTATAACCACCGAGGAGGAATCATCAATGGGTGGGGCTATGCATCTTGATTTTAATCAATTAAAGGGCTCCATTCTGCTTAATATTGATTCGGAAGAGGAAGGACGTTTGCTGGTAAGCTGTGCAGGTGGTGTCACGGCGAGACAACGACTTGAAATAGAATGGGCTGACGCCGATGACCAAAGTACCGCATTTCGATTGTCTGTACATGGATTGCAAGGAGGACATTCAGGGGCTGAGATTCATAAGGGACGCGGCAATGCTAATAAACTGCTAGGTCGTGTGCTGCATGGTCTTCAGCAAGAGATCCCATATCAGCTCCAACATGTGCAAGGTGGAATGAAAACAAATGCTATTCCCCGAGAGGCAGAGGCCATGTTGTATATAAAAGGGGAAGAAATAGAAAAAGCAAAGCAGCTAGTGAGTGATTTTCAAGAACGATTTGTTACAGAATTACGGGCTAGTGATCCTGAGGTTTGTGTAAAACTCACAGAAGTACAAGGGGAAGAAAACCGTGTATTTTCTACCCAGACATTTGAACATGTACTTGCCTCTCTGATGCTCACACCAAATGGAGCTCAAAGCATTAGTCAAGAAATCGAAGGACTCGTAGAAAGCTCCACTAATTTAGGTGTTATACGAACAGATGGCACTTGCATTTATTTGGAAAATGAGGTAAGAAGCTCTGTGGCTAGCTTAAAGGGAGCTATTGTGAAACAGTTGGAAGTGCTTGCCTCCTTAACAGGCTCTGAGCTTATCACCGATTCCGATTACCCAGAGTGGGCATACCGCCCGGATTCTGTGATTCGGGAGATTTGTGAGCAGGTATATGAAAAGATGAATGGTCAAAAACCAGAAATTACGGCGGTTCATGCTGGCTTAGAATGCGGTGTATTTGCAGAGAAAAATCCCAACCTGGATATGATATCTTTTGGGCCAAATATTTATGGAGCCCATACACCACAAGAGCATGTTGAAATTGATTCAGTGACTCGCATTTGGGACTATCTAGTAGCAATTCTGGCTGCAATGAAAGAGGCCGAGCGTTTCGCTTCATAGCAAGCGTGTTATGATGGAGGAAAAGATTTACGGAGGATAAAGATGGACAAGGCAGACACGGACAAATGGATGGGTCGTATTTTAGAACAGATCGTCCACTATTCGCATGAGCACCTACTTATTACCGATGGGGATGGTGTAGTTCGGCTAGTTGGGCCTACATGCGAAGCAATTTATGGTAAAAAGCGACAGGAATTACTTGGACGAAATGTAAGGGAATTGGAGGAAGCTAAAATTTTTTCTCCGTCCGCTACTCGTTTGGTTCTGGAATCAGGGGAAGCCCAGACAATGATGCAGGAGACGATTTATAAGCAAAAGCTGATGGTGTCTGCCTTTCCCATTTGGAAAACGCCTGATGAATTGGAAGGTGTAGTTAGTTTTTCACATGATTTGACTGAGATTCTAGAATTAAAACGCCGTTATGAGAATCTAACACAGCAATTGAAACAATTCGAAAATGAGATTGAGGAACTGCGTGAGAAAAATAGTGGTTCCGATCAAGTTGTAGCAGTTAGCCCAGCTATGAAAGAAATTTATCGTTTAGTAGAAAAAGTAGCGGGGGTAGATTCAACGGTTCTTATTTTAGGGGAATCAGGAGTGGGGAAAAACGTTATCGCCCGGGAAATACATCAGCGAAGCCGTCGTTCACACGGAGAATTGGTGGAAATTAATTGCGGGTCAATACCCGATGGACTATTAGAGTCTGAGCTATTTGGTTATGAGGCAGGTTCTTTTACGGGAGCTGCTAAAGCCGGGAAGATGGGGATAATCGAACGGGCTAATCAGGGAACCCTATTCCTAGATGAATTGGGAGAGCTACCCTTGTCCTTACAAGCCAAGCTGTTAAAAGTCATTCAGGAAAAGCGGCTACAGCGTATCGGAAGCACTACGTATCGAGAGGTTGATTTTCGCCTAATTGCAGCTACGAATCGAGATTTGGAGGAAATGGTAAGGAATGGGTCGTTCCGCCAAGACCTGTACTTTCGCTTACATGTGATTCCGTTACGAATACCACCTTTACGTGAGCGAAAGGAAGATATCGCTGCCCATTTGAAATGGACCTTACGTTCTTTAAATGATCGGTACGGGCTACAAAAGCGACTTTCCTCTCAAGCGACTCAAGTACTCCTGCAATATGAGTGGCCGGGTAATGTTCGAGAGCTTGAGAACGTTTTAGAAAGAATGGTCGTCATTGCTGATGAGGATACGCTAACAGCCGAACATCTACCAGCGGAAATCAGTGCATTACGTCTTCCTGCAATTCTCTCAGATGAACATTCCTTATCTCCAACTGTTCCCCTGAAAGAAGCTGTGGAGAGATTAGAGAAAAGTATGCTAGAACAGGCAGCTAACCTTTGTCAGACAACGGTAGAAATGGCACAGATGTTAGGAATCAGTCAGCCTTCTGTAGTGAGGAAGTTAAAAAAGTATCAGATAAAACGATTCAAAAATGAATAATTATTTATAAATGAATAAAAATCTGGTTTCTAGATAGAGTGTTTTGTATTGTCATGTTATATTCTCCGCTTCAATACTTTGGCACGATAATTGCTATTGATAAAATAGTAGAAAATTGGCTGAGTAGCAAATATATAAAAGCGTAGGCAAAATATGAAGGGGGAGTATAACATGGCAACTACTAGATGCGTATCCATAAACACCAGCATTCCTGGACCAAAATCAATGGAGCTGATTGAGAAACGAAAGACCTATGTACCCAAAGGTGTGGGCAATAATTCTCCTATTTTTGTAGAAAAGGCAGATGGGGCACTGGTTCATGATGTAGATGGTAACGTGTTACTTGATTTTGCAGGCGCAATTGGAACATTGAATGTGGGGCACCGCCCGGAGGAAGTCGTTGAAGCGATCAAAGCCCAGTTAGATAAATACATTCATACATGCTTTCATGTAGCGATGTATGAGCCCTATCTTGCTCTTGCTGAAAAATTGGCAGAAATCACTCCAGGCTCTTTTGAGAAAAAAACGATCTTATTGAACAGTGGGGCAGAAGCAGTTGAGAATGCTGTAAAAATTGCTCGTAAATATACAGGCAGATCAGGTATCGTTTCATTTACACGCGGATTTCATGGGCGAACATTGCTCGGCATGTCTCTTACCAGTAAAGTGAAGCCATACAAATTCCAAATGGGGCCGTTCGCACCAGCTACCTATAAAGCGATGTTTCCCTATCCCCTACATCGTCCAGTTGGTATGACGGAAGAGGAATATGCTGAGTTCTGTGTTGGACAATTTGAGGATTTCCTGTACACAGAAGTAGCCCCAGAAGAATTGGCTGCAGTAATTATGGAGCCGGTCCAAGGCGAAGGTGGCTTTATAGTGCCGCACCAAACATTCGTGCAAGGCATATATAACATCTGCCGCAAGCATAACATTTTATTTATTGCTGATGAGGTGCAAACAGGCTTTGGGCGCACCGGTGAGATGTTTGCCTCCACGCATTTTGGCATTGAGCCGGATTTGATTACGATGTCTAAGTCTCTTGCAGCTGGTTTACCCATCAGTGCAGTTCTCGGACGTGCGGAAATTATGGACGCACCTGCGCCTGGAGAAATTGGCGGAACCTATGGAGGAAGTCCGCTTGGATGCGCAGCCGCTCTAGCTGTTATTGAGAAGATAGAAAAAGAAAATCTAGTAGAACGATCTCGCCAGATTGGTGAACAAATCATGGAGAATTTTACTGCCTTACAACAAGAGGTGCCGATTATCGCAGAAGTTCGCGGGTTAGGGGCAATGTGTGCCATTGAACTTATCCATCCTTCTACCAAGCAGCCGATGAAAGAATTTACGGCTATTTATACAAAAGCCTTATGTGAACAAGGTGTCATTGTGCTATCAGCAGGTGTACATGGGAATGTGTTACGCTTTTTGACACCACTTGTTATTACTGATGAGCAATTGCAAGAAGGTCTAAGCATAATGAACCGTCTTTTAGTCAGCATGTATCAATCAACAGTAGCGACGGAGGTAAAATAACATGAAGAAGCATTTATATATCAACGGTACTTGGAAGGAAGCAAAGGAATACCAAGCACTTACATCACCATTTTCGAAAGAAGTCATTGCACAGATTGGTCAGGCTGATCGAGACGATGTAGAGGAAGCGATTGAGGCGGCAAAGCAGGCAACTGCGATTATGGCGAAAATGCCTGCCCATCAAAGAGCTGCCATTCTGGAAAAAGCAGCGGCGATTATGGAAAATCGCAAGGAAGAATTAGCACGTCTCCTAGCATTAGAAGCGGCCAAACCATTGAAGACTGGTCGAGCAGAACTAGCCCGTACCATCCAAACCTATAAATTTGCTGCGTCGGAAGCCCGTAGTATTCACGGTGAAACCGTTCCGTTAGATGCGGCTCCTGGCGGGGAAGGCCGACTTGCTTTTACTGTACGCAAGCCAATCGGGGTTGTAGGGGCAATTACTCCATTTAATTTCCCATATAATCTCGTAGCACATAAAGTAGGCCCAGCTATTGCTGCCGGTAATACAGTCGTTTTAAAACCTGCCGGGCAAACTCCACTCGCCTCCCTGGTATTGGCTGAGATTTTTGAAGAAGCAGGATTACCAGCAGGGGCACTTAATGTGTTGCCAGGTAAAGGAAGCGTAGTTGGAGAGGCGCTTGTTACAGATCCGCGAATTGCTGCTATTACCTTTACTGGCAGTCCAGAGGTTGGAATCTCTCTAAAGGGAAAAGCAGGACTAAAGCGCGTTACTTTAGAATTGGGCTCTAATGCGGCACTGATTATTAATGATGATGTAGAGCTGACCCAAGAGCTGATTGATCGTTGTACATTTGGTGCATTCACATTTGCAGGACAGGTTTGTATTTCTGTACAACGGATATTTGTACACGAGAGCAAGTTTGCAGACTTTGTGGAAAAGATGAAGCTAGCCGCAGAGAAGATGGTAGTGGGAGATCCGCTTGATGAGGCAACTGATCTGTCCTCCTTAATAGCTCCAAAAGAGATTGATCGAATGGAGGAATGGGTTAGTCAGGCTCAGAGCTTAGGTGCTAAAGTGGTGACAGGTGGGAAAAGACTGGCTGAGCGTTTGTATGCACCAACGATCCTAACCGATGTGCCCACTCATGCAAAGGTATCTTGCCAAGAAGTGTTTGGACCACTAGTAATGATAGCCCCATTTTCAACATTAGATGAAGCAATTGCAATGGTTAATGATTCTCGATATGGCCTACAGGCAGGTATTTATACAAATAATATTCATGCAGCGATGAAAGCGGCCGAAGAGCTTGAGGTCGGTGGCGTCATGATTAATGATTTTCCAACATTCCGCGTAGATAACATGCCGTATGGTGGTGTCAAGGAAAGCGGTTTTGGTCGTGAGGGCATTAAATACGCTGTTGAAGAAATGACTGAATTAAAGCTAATCAGTATCAAGCTATAATTAGGATAAAATTGGCAAGTATCAGAAAGCAGGGAATAAATATCCCTATGAAGAAATAATTACATTTGTTCAAAAATAAGAAAAGATGGTATTATGAATGCAAGGATCTTTGTCCATATTGTTTTTTCATAGACAAAGTTCACTTACTACCCAATCCAAATCTTACCCTGTTCGAGCAGTTTGCTTGGATAGGGTATTTTTTTATTCGTTTTTAAGTGGGGTTTTGGGGGATTACATGCTATAGTCGAAATGACACGGGAGGTGGTTGGGTGGTAACAGATAGAGATGCCAGAAATAGTATTACAACATTACGCGGACATCATTTATTGTGTGTACATGGGTTTAGGGGAATGGGTTATAGCCCAGCCTTTGCGGTCAAAATGAAGGAGATTGTTGAAAGAATTAGGGATCATCAAGACGACTTCCCTATTCGAGTGGTTCATGCTTTAGATGATACCTGTCAATATTGCCCGAATAAAGGAGAAGGGATTTGTGTAGCTGACCCAACCTCAGAAGAGCATGTGCAGACAATGGATTTGGCTGCTCTTGAACAGCTTGGTCTGATACCTGGACATATATACCGAAAGTCTGAACTGATTGAGCGGACAAAAAACAGGGTGGAGCCTGCCGACTTAGATCGGATTTGTGCAGGCTGCTCTTGGTTATCTTACGGGGTTTGCAAAAAAGGAATTGCGTTGCTAAAGGAAAACAAATACTTGGAGATAGATGCCATTTGATGGTTTAGAGCAGGGAGTAGATCACTTTATCGCAGCAGTAGCTAGATTTGTACAAATCTTTTAGGCTTAGTTCATCGTGCATTTTTTAGTTAGGCTATATATGGAAAGGTATGGAAAAGGAGAGAGGAGGGCATAAGTAAAGAAAAAAGCAGGTATAGAAAGGAGATGCCTTACTTGTCAACAACACCAGCTCCTGATAAAAAACCATATTATTTATCCATTCATCCTCATTCCGTAAAAGGAGATATTATCGACAATCCTACAGATACGTCTTTTGATTATGAAGTATTAGCTACACCTGGCGAGATTAGACAGCTTCAGGAGTTATTTGAAATGGCCTACGACGAAGACCTAGGTGGCGAACCTGAGGAATATGATAAGGCTCTTGATCAGATCTATCAGCTTATTTACCACTTAGGCAGCTCAGACACTCGTAGGAGATTAGAGAGTATTGGCATACATGGTGAAGATCACAGAGGAAGTGCAAATATGTAAAAAAATAGAGTTTTCCCTTCTATAGGCATTGCTAATTATCCTCGGACGATGTATATATGATACATTGACAGACGAGAGGGGAAACAGTATGACAGACTACTCAGGGCTACGCTCATTGGCTAAATTAGTGGAGCGTTTTGAGTCCAACATGGAACAAGTAACACTAACCATCATGACAGCAGATGACCGAGAACAAATTGTTAATTTGTTACTTGCCGGATTGCACGAATTAAATCCAGATATGCAAATAAAAATGGAAAATAGTACAGGGGAATACGCCAGTCATGTTGCCCAGCTTATCGTGGGAGCCAACAAGTATGTGTTCTCCAAGGATTATAGAGAAACCTTTATAAGTGAGATGAATGTATACGCGTGCCGTATAACAGCAGATACTCATGGGTTATTGGTGTACCATCATGATTACCCTGGCGTTATTCACGATGTTTCACGTATTTTGGCGCAGCATGAAATTAACATTTCAAAATTGAACGTCTCTCGTGAGCAAAAGGGAAAGCTGGCGTTACTGGTTTCGCTAACTGATGAGGAGATACCAGCCGAAGCAATTGAACAGATTGAAACGTTGCCTAATGTTACGAAAGCGATTTCATTGCAGTAACTTCAAGGCAAAACAAAAAAGCATGAAAAATGGAGAAAAAGGAAACTAGAGCGGAAAACATTGGTTTTCCGCTCTTTGATAGCGCTTGCAGAACATGATATGATTATTTTGTGATCAATGAAAAAAATCACAAAGGAAAGAGTCACCAGAGTCAAAAGAGTTACATTTGTATGAACAATTTGTGAATTCTTATCGCTCTTTTCCTAAAACAGCCGGAAATTGTTTACAATAGATGTATCTGTTTTTAAAATTAGCTTTTGTCAGTCTAGCCTCAATTTATTGTTTATTTACAATTGCGGCAAAACGACGCTACATATGAATGAGAAGGGGGCTATAATGGAACAGATAACGCAGTTTGTAAAAATTTTTATTTAGTAAGAAGAAAGATTTGTTATCATGATTTGTTCTTTTTACCAAATTTACATAATATCCATTGCTTCTAGTGGTAAATATACGGAGCACATTCTAGATAACAAACATGATTGCATTAGTAGACTTAGTGTGATTACTATTATTAAGTCTATTAAAGGTAAAAAGGAGAGAAAGTGAGGCTAGATCGCAATGATGAGACGATTGCAGCAAGTCGGGCGCCTGCTTCCTATGCTAGTAATGGTAGCGCTTTTACTAACTGGATGTGGCGACCCTTATCTGTCTGCACTGCAGCCTAAGGGGACTGTAGCAGGCATGCAATATGACTTGATTAAGCTTAGTGTTACCATCATGTTAGGCGTCTTCACTGTGGTTGTCGTTATCTTTACCTATGTATTGATCCGATACCGTAAACGTAAGGGCGATAACAGTATTCCAGAACAAATCGAAGGAAACCACAAGTTAGAAATTATTTGGACGGTTATCCCTTTCATTCTTTTGATTGTTCTTGCGATTCCGATGGTTTCGACAACATTTACATTGGCAAAGGATTATTCAAACGACAAGGATGCTCTTCAAGTCAAGGTAACAGGACACCAATTCTGGTGGGAGTTTGAATATCCTGATTTAAAAATTAACACTGCTCAGGAATTATACATCCCTGTCAACAAAAAAGCGTACCTTTCTTTAGAGGCTTCTGATGTTATTCACTCTTTCTGGGTGCCAGCACTAGGCGGTAAAAAAGATACAAACCCTGGTATGACCAACCATATGTGGCTAGAAAGTCCAGTTGAAGGAACCTTCCAAGGACGATGTGCCGAGCTCTGTGGTCCGTCTCATGCTTTGATGGATTTCAAAGTAAAGGTTGTATCACAAGAAGAGTTTGATAAATGGGTAGTACAAATGACAAAAGGTGAAAATGCACCTGCTGAAAATAAAGCGGTTGCAACTCAAGGGGAAGAAGTCTTTAAACAAAGCTGTGTTTCCTGCCATGCCGTTGATGGCAATGGTGGTAAAATCGGTCCAGACTTAACTAATTTTGGTAATCGCCAAACCGTAGCAGGTGTGTTGCCTAACGACAAGCAACACGTTGCCGAATGGTTGAAGGACCCAGAATCAGTGAAGCCTGGTAACTTGATGCCTAACCTGAAGTTAAATGATGATCAGGTGGATGCTCTTGTTGAATACCTGTCCAGCTTGAAACGTCAATAATAGCTGAATTTTGAATCTAAAAGAGGGGGCAAAACCGTGGCTCAACATGTTCGTCCAAGAAATACGGGCTTGTGGGATTGGATCACAACCGTGGACCATAAAAAAATCGGCGTTCTGTACCTATTAGCCGGTGGATTCTTTTTCTTGCTTGGTGGACTTGAAGCATTGCTGATGCGTATTCAGCTCATGTATCCAAATAGTAAAATGTTCATTGGCTCCACGTTTAATGAATTGCTAACGATGCATGGTACCACTATGATCTTCCTAGCTGCCATGCCATTGATTTTTGCTGTCATGAACGCAATCGTACCGTTACAAATCGGTGCGCGTGACGTAGCATTTCCATTTGTAAACTCACTAGGCTTCTGGCTGTTCTTCTTTGGTGGGTTGTTGCTTAACGTAAGTTGGTTTATGGGCGGTGCACCTGATGCAGGTTGGACAGCGTATGTGCCATTAGCTTCAAACACATACAGTCAAACCGCTGGGGTCAGCTTCTATGTACTAGGTTTGCAGATAGCTGGTTTGGGAACATTAATCGGGGGGATTAACTTCCTGGTTACAATCATTAACATGCGCGCGCCAGGGATGACCTTTATGCGTATGCCGATGTTTACATGGACAGCATTTATTACTTCTGCATTAATCTTGTTCGCTTTCCCTGCGATCACTGTAGGTTTAGTTCTATTGATGTTTGACCGAATTTTCGGAGCACAGTTCTTTGAAGTAGCTGGCGGCGGTAACGTACTGTTGTGGCAGCACTTGTTCTGGATCTTTGGTCACCCAGAGGTTTACATCCTGATACTTCCAGCATTTGGTATGATCTCTGACGTTGTTAGTACCTTTGCGAAAAAACGTCTGTTTGGATATTCCGCTATGGTATTTGCGACCATGGTTATCGGTTTCTTAGGCTTCATGGTATGGGTTCACCATATGTTTACAGTAGGTTTGGGTCCGGTAGCTAACTCGCTCTTCTCGATTGCGACGATGCTGATTGCCGTTCCTACCGGTATTAAAATCTTTAACTGGCTATTCACTCTGTGGGGCGGTCAAATTCGCTTTACCACAGCTAATCTGTTCGCTACGGGCTTTATTCCGACATTTACCATCGGCGGTATGACCGGGGTTATGCTTTCTGTAGCACCAGCAGACTATCAATATCAGGACTCTTACTTTGTAGTAGCTCACTTCCACTATGTTCTTGTTGGTGGTATGGTGCTGGGGCTGTTTGCAGCCTTCTACTACTGGTGGCCAAAAATGTTTGGTAAATTACTAAATGAAGCAATTGGTAAATGGAACTTCTGGCTATTCTTTATCGGTTTCCATTTAACATTCTTCCCTCAGCATTTCCTTGGCTTGATGGGTATGCCGCGTCGTGTATACACCTTCTTACCAGGTCAACAGCTGGAATTAGGAAACTTGATTTCCACTATAGGTGCCATCATTATGACTGTCGGTACCGCGTTGTTTATTGTTAACGTGATTTACACGAATGCAAAAGGTAAAAAGGCTGTGGCAGATCCATGGGATGGTCGTACGCTTGAGTGGTCAATTCCTTCTCCAGCACCTGAGTATAACTTTGCTCAAACACCTCGCGTGCGTGGTCTTGATGCTTTCTGGGTTGAGAAAATGGCAGGCAACAAAGCAATGACTCCGGCTGAACCGCTTGGCCCGATTCATATGCCGTCTCCATCTGTTTTGCCATTCCTGATGTCTGTAGGGATGTTTATTGCAGGATTTGGTTTTATCTATCACAAATATGTGCTGGTCTTCGCAGGATTGGGGCTGTTTATCCTTTGCATGTTTGCCCGTTCCATTAAGGATGACCATGGTTTCCATATCGAAGTAGACGAGATTAAGGAAACAGAAAAAGGGGGTAGGCTGTAATGCAACACACGGATCATGGTGTTCTACCTGCTGAGCCTGAAAAGGCAACCCTTGAAGGCAGAAATAAAATACTGGGCTTCTGGCTTTTCCTAGGTGGAGAAATGGTATTGTTCGGTTCTCTATTTGCCACGTATTTGGCTCTCAGAGATCAATATGTATCAGGACCAGCTCCGCATGAAATCTTTAAAGTTGAACTGGTTGCTATGGCGACAATTTTACTATTGACCAGTTCTTTAACGAGTGTATTTGCCATCATCGGAATGCACCGTCATAACTTCAAAATGATGATGTTCTGGTTTGGTGTAACCGTTGTACTAGGATTTGCGTTCTTAGGGCTAGAAATTTATGAGTTCTATCACTACTACCATGAAGGTCATACAATGACTAGTAGTGCATATGGTTCCGCTTTCTACACGTTAGTTGGATTCCATGGAGCGCACGTATTGTTCGGGGTTACATGGATAGCAACCCTGATGGCTTCTGCTATGAAAAAAGGTCTGACAGTGGTTACTGCACCGAAGTTCTATATTGCAAGCTTGTACTGGCACTTCGTTGACGTAGTGTGGGTATTCATTTTCACAGTCGTGTACCTAATGGGTATCATGTCTGGACAAGGAGGAGCATAAGATGAATCAACACAATCATTCATCTCAACCTTCAAAACATTCCCATGCCCATAACACTAGCATGAAGCCACATATTGTTTCATTTATTTTGTCCATTGTATTAACAGCATTAGCGTTTGCGGCGGTTATCTACATGCCAGATAAAAAAGGTTTTGTTTATCCTTATATTATCCTGTTAGGCACCGTGCAGGCTTTAGTGCAATTATACGTTTGGATGCACTTAAAGGATAAAGGTCATCTATTTCCAGTGGTGGCAATTTTCACTGGGGCGTTTATCATGGTAACATGCGTTGTCATGGCGCTGTATTGGGTATAAAGGTAAGGGAGAAGGTCCAACTTTGATTCTACAAAGATGAAGACTTAGCCCCGATCCTGTTAAAAGCGGGCTACTTGAGTAGCTCGCTTTTTTTCGTAAGAAAGACTAGCTTATTTTTCTATTATCCAGACTGAATAATTGGCTTGTTTTAGTGCTTTTGTAGAAATTATGGCAAACAAGTGAACAGGGAGAATGCATTTCCATTCTTACCTACTAAAAAGCAAGTTGGTCGCTAGCTTGTCTGAGATCGGTTCAGTATAATATACATGTATGTTTCCACTTATCAGAAAATAGAAACCTTCCGCATGAGAGGGGGATATGGATGGGTACCCATGAACAGCATTTACTTTTGCATGGTTATCAACCGAAGTTTGCGGAGTTATGGAATCCTGAATTTTTAGCTTTTGTTGTCTTGCTTGGTGTGGCCTATTTTATGTTAATTGGCCCATGGCGTAAACGGTTTATTCATGCAGAGCCTGTTTCAATAGGAAAGCAGATTACGTTTATGACCGCTCTTCTTACCTTATATGTAGCTATGGGAAGTCCACTCTATTTTTACGGGCATGTGTCGTTTACCTTGCATATGACCCAGCAATCATTGTTATTAATGATTTTCCCGCCACTTTTTGTGCTGGGCCTGCCAGTGTGGTTTATAAGAGCAGTTCTACAACCAGTTTTTGTAAGGAAATGGTTTGATCGTCTAACAAAACCATTGATATCTTTATTTATGTTTAATTTATTTTTCTCTGTTTATCATATTCCGCTTGTACTTGATTTCGTGATGCAGTACCATGGAGTTCATATTGCTTATAAGCTCGTGTTATTATTTACAGCCTTCATGATATGGTGGCATATTATCTGTCCAGTTCCAGAGTTACAACGGATTAAAAACGTCAAGCTAATGGGGTATATCTTTGCAGCGGGTGTGCTTATGACACCGGCCTGTGCGTTAATCATATTTGCTTCCCAATTGGTCTATGAATCTTATAGCTATGGACCGCAATTGTTTGCCATCCTACCGATACTCGATGATCAGCAATTGGGTGGTGTTGTGATGAAGATGGTACAGGAAACAGCATATGGAGTTGGGCTATGGCATGTGTTTTCTAAATGGTACCGTGAGGAAAATCCGACAACGGGTATTGATGAAATCGATCCGCTTGAATCCTTTGAACCCATGGAACAGCGAAAAGAACTCACTATCGTTCCCACTAGTGGGCGAGTATAAATTTTAAAAAAGAACAAGAGGAAGTGATCGAGTGCTAACGTTGTTGCCTGCACTTAGTACAAGTTTTATTGCCATCAGTGCAATCCTTGTAGCAATCGGTTGGGTTCAAGTAGCCAAACGAAAATTTGAGGCCCATAAAAAAACAATGATTGTTGCATCCGTGTTTGCCCTAGCATTTTTCATTATTTATATGTCTAGAACGATTTTCGTGGGAAATATGAACTTCGGTGGACCGGATGAATTGCGCTTATACTACCAAATCTTTTTGATATTCCATATCACCTTGGCTACAGCAGCGGCCGTTTTTGGATTGGTAACGTTATATTTAGGCTTTACCAAGCAATTTGCTAAGCATCGGAAGTGGGGGCCAGTTACTTCTATTATCTGGTTCGGTTCAGCGATTACCGGTATAGCTGTGTACTTTTTGCTGTTTATCATTTATCCAGGTGGAGAGACATCAAGCTTATTCAGAACCATTTTGGGCTTTTAAGTAAAGAATAACATACACACTCAAAAAGCAAGCAACAAGCCTCCAGATTCACTTTCAAGTGTACGTGGAGGCTTGTTTGGTATATTGTTCCGCTACTAATAATAGGGAACCAGATTATTTGTACATTGACGAGTTGTCTCTCTTGGTAATGACTAAGGACTAGCGTGTACGAGCAAATGGACTTACTGGTGGAATGTAGTTAATTTCTTCATCAAAGGTAACATAATCGAGGTTTAGCGTCAGAAGCAAAAAGCGCATACCGGTTTGCGGATCACTGATGATGATATGGTCTCGACCAGCAGTTTCTATGACTCCGCGGAAAATTTTTGCATTCCATTCGCTGTTATTTTCATAGGTCATATAGAAGGTGCCGATTTTTCCTCGATTGAAACGTAAAATATTTTCTACGTATGATTCTTCGACTACAGGAAGGGGACCACCGGGAATAACGCTACCATTTGCAGTAGGAGGCACGACTTGCTGAGGCTGTTGCTGGATTTGTTGGGTAGGACTTACCTGTGTGGGACTCATTTGTGTGGCTGGTGTCTGCTGTTGTGGAGCAGGGTAATATGGATACATGTAGCATTGTGGGTAATATGGGGTGCCGCAGGGGTCGCATCCTTGCTGAGCATAAGTATTATCATACATCTGGTTTTTCTCTCCTCTTTAATAAACTCTAGGGCAATCCTGAACGGATGGTGCAAAGAAACAATGTGCTTTAAATCGTCCAGTGTTTCTCTGGTTGAACCATGTGGGAGGGCAACTGCCGACAGGGCGATAGAACCAAAGTCCGTTGCTTGCAGGATGTGTTCGCTCTCCATTAATTACGCGCTTGGCCAATCGCTTCTCTGCTTCTCTAGCTCTTTGATAGAAATACGGTTTTTGAACTGATTCGTATCCGCCGGGACGTTGATATACCATTTGAGGAATGGTTCTTATGTTTTTAAAATCTAAGCAGTTGGCAAGAACACGATTAACAGAAACGTTTCCAACCATTAACATTCCAAGATCTCCTTCTCCTTCAGCTTCTGCCCTAAGCAGCCTAGCGAGCATGTCAAGATCACTGGAGTTATACTTAATAACAGCCATTCATTCACCTCCCCTTTTTCTCTCCTATTTCAATATATAAGTGTTTTCTTAGATAGGTGATTGTACAGTATAAAAAAACGTCTTTTTTTGAATTTTTAAGAAAAATCTATAAATACAACAAAATGAATATTGTGTGGTAGGATACTTATGTGAAGGAAACATGTTATCAATCAAGGGGGGGCAATATGAGCAATCTTTTGAGAAAAAAATCAGTTACTGACTTATTGCAACAAGGTCAAAAAAAATCATTAAACAAAACACTAACATCCTTTGACCTTTCTTTACTAGGCATTGGGGCAGTGCTGGGAACTGGTGTTATGGTACTTACAGGTATTGTAGCAGCTAGAGATGCTGGGCCTGCTGTTATTCTTTCGTTTATGATTGCTGCACTTGTTTGTGGTTTTGCTGCATTTTGCTATTCAGAATTTGCTTCCACCATCCCGGTTTCTGGAAGCGCTTACACCTATACGTATGCAACACTAGGTGAATTTGTAGCGCATCTGATGGGATGGACATTATTATCTGTTTATTTTCTTACCACTTCAGCAGTTGCTGTTGGATGGTCTGCTTATTTTAATAATTTGCTGACTGGTTTGGGCTGGGGTTTACCTGAACAGTTGGTCAGTACGCCGATGAGTGGCGGAATTATTAATCTACCGGCTGTTATCATTGTCTTACTAATCACTTTTGTATTATCTCGTGGAACAAGAGAAAGTAAGAAGTTTAACAACTTCATGGTATTAGTAAAGCTACTGGTGATCTTACTGTTTATCGCTGTAGGTGTATTTTATGTTAAACCTGAAAATTGGAACCCATTCATGCCGTATGGCGTTGAAGGAGTTTTTGCTGGAGCAGCAGCGGTATTCTTCGCGTTCCTAGGCTTTGATGCAGTATCAACCTCTGCAGAGGAGTGTAAGAACCCGCAAAAGGCTTTGCCGATAGGGATTATCTCATCACTTGTTGTTTGTACGATCCTTTATGTTATTGTGTGTCTAATCATGACAGGCATCACTTCTTATAAGAACTTAGATGTACCTGAAGCAATGGCGTATGTCCTGGAGCTTGTAGGTCAGGATACAGTAGCGGGAATCGTTGCTGTAGGAGCCGTTATTGGTATTATGGCAGTTATTTTTGCTTATGTATTTGCTGGCACTCGTGTAATCTTTGCGATGAGTCGCGATGGGCTACTTCCAAAACGCTTCTCACGTGTAAATAAAACAGATACACCAGTATTTTCTACATGGCTAACAGGATTACTCAGTGGTGGAATTGCAGGATTTGTAGAAATTAAGGAACTATCTAATTTAGCAAACATCGGTGCGTTACTCACGTTTGCTATGGTCGCATTATCAGTTATCGTACTTCGTAAAACGCATCCAAATTTGGAGCGTGGCTTTAAGGTTCCATTAGTTCCGTTCATTCCTATCTTAACAATGGTATTCTGTGTGTTCCTTATGATTAATCTTCCAGGAGCAACCTGGATGTATTTTGCAATCTGGGTGGCCATCGGAACGGTTGTCTATTTTGTTTACTCTAAGAAACATAGTTTGTTAGAGGGCGTAGGCTCTTCGGACGGATCTAAGAAAAGAAGGTAATTTGATAGGTAAAAATCATATTTTCATGTAAAGATAAGAACAAGTCACCAGTAGGGGATAGCTGGTGACTTTTCTTGTTTATATACTTCAAAACTATCAAATAACTTAGGAGAATGTGAATTTATAGATTTTTTGTAAGCGCTTTCATTTTTGGTTCGTCCATGATACAATCAATGCGTGGATAAAGCTTCTACTTTGAATTAATCATCAGAACTGTTTGAAACTATTTATGTTTAACTTACTGAGGAGGTCGAAACATGCGCATCGGTATTCCAAAGGAAATTAAAAACAACGAAAATCGAGTAGCTATGACACCAGCAGGAGCAATGAATTTGGTGAAGAATGGACATGAAATCTTCATCGAAACATCCGCAGGGCTTGGCTCTGGATTTACTGATGAACAATTTGTAGCAGCTGGGGCTAAAATCGTCCAGACTGCACAAGAAGCTTGGGGAATGGACATGGTTATGAAAGTTAAGGAACCATTGCCTTCCGAATATCAATATTTCCGTGAAGGACTTATCCTGTTCACATACTTACATTTAGCTCCAGAACCAGAATTAACGAAAGCGTTAGTTGATAATAAAGTTATAGGGATCGCTTATGAAACCGTTCAACTGAGCAATGGCTCACTGCCGTTGTTAACTCCTATGTCAGAGGTTGCAGGGCGCATGTCTACCCAAATCGGCGCTCAGTTCTTGGAAAAACAGGAAGGCGGTAAAGGTATTCTCCTCGGCGGTGTGCCAGGGGTCCAACGTGGCAAAGTAACCATTGTTGGCGGAGGAGTAGCCGGTACTAATGCGGCGAAGATGGCAGTAGGTTTAGGTGCTGATGTTACCATTATCGACCTAAATCCTGATCGCTTGCGTCAAATAGAAGATATTTTTGGACATAGCGTAAAAACCCTGATGTCCAATCCATTTAATATTGCACATGCCGTACAGGAATCTGATCTAGTTATTGGGGCTGTTCTTATTCCAGGAGCAAAAGCACCAAAATTGGTTACAGAGGAAATGGTTAAATCCATGCAACCAGGCTCGGTTCTAGTAGATATTGCGATTGACCAAGGGGGTATTTTTGAAACAACCGATCGTATCACTACTCATGATAACCCAACGTATGAAAAACATGGTGTAGTGCATTATGCGGTGGCGAATATGCCTGGTGCTGTTCCACGCACATCTACGTTTGCTTTGACAAACGTGACGGTTCCATATGCGGTGCAAATCGCCAATAAAGGCTATCAAAAGGCATGCTTAGAAAACCCTGCCTTATTAAAAGGTATAAATACACTGAATGGACATGTAGCATATCAGGCTGTTGCACAAGCATTGGGCTATGAGTCTGTAGATGCGAAGGAATTGCTAGAGCAGCAAAGCTAAAAAGCATAGAGTTGATAAAAAGGGCTATCGTACATCTTAGAAGATGGATAGCCCTTTTTTGGTGCGATACTTATCATTTGAGAGTTTGGTATTTTACAATCGTCGTTGAACAAAAAGTCATCTCGACCAAAGGACTCTACTTTGTTACAAGGTAGGAGCCTCAAGGGCCAGGATAGCGATTAAAACATTTACTTTTTAGCAGCACGTCGCTTTCTTATTTGCATGAAGATCAGCCAGCCTACGGCAAGTAGAACAGCTACAAATAAAAGCGAAATATCCATATACTCGTCAATTAACAATTTTGCTTGCTTTCCATATAAATGGAAGATTAAACCGATGAGAAAAAATTTAAAACCTCGACCAATAACAGCATAAACCATCAGTTTTTTGAAGGAGAAGCCGAGTACACCAGACAGGATGGTAAATACCTTAAAAGGAACAGGTGTAAATGAACCAATGATAATGGCAGCATCACCGTTTTTAGTCATTTGTTCTGTAGCTAGACCGATCCATTTTTCCGGAACGATTTTGTTCATCAGCGGTTTACCAAACAGTTTGCCGAGAATAAAGCCGCATGGTGCCCCCAGTAAAGAGCCGATAAAAGCAAAGAGAGCATATTCAATAGCAAGTGAAGGCTCCAATAGACTCATTGCAATCTGTAAAAAGAATGGGGGAAACGGCAAGATGATTGAATCTAGAAAGGAGAGTGTAAATAATCCCCACGCTCCGTATTGCTGAAAGATTTCATTGATTTGGTCAAGCATCGTAGTCTCCTTTATGTATAAAGTCGATTTTTCTTGTAGTCAAGGATCGAACAAAATTTGTACTTAATTAGAAGTATGGTCGTCCAGTCTGGGATATGACAAGTTCGACCCATATTATAGCATGCTACAAGGTTATACGAACACTTGGGTAAAAAGGATTCAGTTTTTTCTCAATCTACACAGATAGTTGACGTTCTCAAACTTCTCTACTACTATTAAGATAAAAATTTTGAGAATTCCGAGGGATTGTATATGAAAGATATTGGTTCTGGAGTCATAATCTTCTATTCGCCAGATGGAAAGCGTCAAGAGCTTAAAGGAGAAATTGTAGTACGAGGGGATCGTGTCTCCGTAACGGAAATCATTCGCTTCAATGGTCAGCCGAATGGTGCACGTGAAATTAATTTACCCCTAGCAAACTGTGTCATTTATTGGGAACCGGAAGTTTATGAAGAGATTGGCTACGAATAGCACTATACTTCTAGCGTAGGCAGGAATTTGATTTTATGATAGGATGAAAGGTGGAATATGCACAGGATAGGAGGAATTCCTCTTGATTGATCATATATTGGACAAAGCTCTTCGTGGCGAGCGACTTCAATTAGAGGATGGTTTAGCCCTTTTTGCTTCTGATGAAATTGAGAAAATAGGTCATGCAGCGAATCAGATCATGCAAAAGTGGCATCCTGAACCGATCACGACCTTTGTCATCGGACGGAATATCAACTATTCCAATGTCTGTGATACCTATTGCCGTTTTTGCGCCTTTTATCGCCCGCCTGGCTCGAAGGAAGGCTATGTTCTTCCAAAAGAAACAATTTTCGAAAAGATTCAAGAAACAGTTGATGTTGGCGGAACAGAAATTTTAATGCAGGGTGGTACGAATCCTGATTTAAAACTATCCTATTTTACGGATTTGCTACGCGAGATTAAACAGCGCTTCCCTACCATTACGATGCACTCTTTATCTACAGCCGAGGTAGCTAAAATGGCTGAGGTCTCCAATGTTTCAGTTGAAGAGGCCCTAAGACAGCTAAAAGAAGCTGGTCTAGATTCTTTGCCAGGAGCAGGCGGAGAAATTCTGGACAATCGGACACGTAAAAAGATTTCGCGTTTAAAAGGAACCTGGGAGCAGTGGGTGGATATCCAAAAAGCAGCCCACCGAGCAGGTCTGCCTGGAACGGCTACGATGGTTATCGGTTTTGGTGAAGAAATGGAAGAGCGAGTGTTATCTTTGCTGCGCATTCGTGATGCTCAGGATGAGACAAATGGATTTAAGGCTTTTATTGTCTGGACCTTCCAGCCTGATAATACCAACATGAAAGCTACGAAAAACACTCCAGAAGAGTATCTAAAAACATTGGCGATCAGCCGTTTGATGCTGGATAATATACCTAACTTTCAATCCTCCTGGGTAACGATGGGACCTGAGATCGGTAAACTGTCCTTGTCTTATGGAGCTAATGATTTTGGCTCGACTATGATGGAAGAGAATGTTGTATCAGCAGCGAAATGTGCTTACAAGGTAAATACAAACAAAATCCTAGAGTTAATCCGTGAAGCAGGAAAAATTCCTGCTCAACGCAATACCGCCTATGAAACTCTACACGTGTTTCAAGAGGGCGAATGGGCAGAGACGGATTTTGTTATGCAAAATTAATGAGTGTAGAGAACCGAATAAAAGCTGGCTTATTGATAGGTTGTCGTCAGCTTGGTTGATACAAAATGATAGAGAAAACCCGTCTTTTTACAGGACGGGTTTTTTGTTTTATATGAAGATTGTATGACGTTTTAAAGCGTTTTCACACTAGAAATATTCATATTTTTCATTTATTTATCTCGTAGATTAGAATAAACAAAATTGTTCTCCAGATTGTCAAAAAAAGGCCTGTTTTTTAGCCTAATTTAACATAAAAATGGAAATAAAAGGTCTTGATTATTTAGTTAGGAATGTTAGAATGATGGCGTAATGATATTTGTGTAATTTTTCACATGCGTGTGGAGAAAAAGGGAGGAGAAAGAAAATGAAAAAACTTTCACTGATGATGGCAAGTGTATTAGCAGTTTCTATGCTAGCAGGATGCGGTGCTGCTACGCAACCTGCTCCTGACAAGAAAACAGAAACAGCCGCCCCGGCTAATGCAACGGATAAAACAATGGCGGATGGCGTGTATTACGCTCAACAAAAAAATGCTGATGCGGATTGGAACTATGCAGTTGTACTAGATGTAAAGGATGGAAAAATTACCAATGTGAACTGGACTGGTATCAGTAAAGATGCGGGACCAGATAAAAAAACACTATCTAAAGATGGCAAATATGGCATGAAGGAAAAAGCAAAAGCTCAAGCTGAGTGGCATGAACAAGCCGAAAAAGTAGAAAAATTCTTGATAGAAAAACAAGACCCAGCGGCAATTACAGTGGATAACGAGGGAAAAACTGATGCAGTTTCAGGTGTATCTGTTAAGGTAAATGACTTTACTGCTTTGGTAACGGAAGCATTAGCGGCAGGTCCCCAACAACCAGGTCCTTATAAAGACGGTGCATATCATGCAGAACAGCCAGAATTTGAAAAAGATTGGAAATATACAGCGGACTTTACTGTGCTAAATGGTAACATTGTTGCTGCGAACTGGAATGCAATCAATGAAAAAGGTGAAGCAGACAAGAAAACACAGTCTAAAGAAGGCAAGTATGGCATGAAAGAAAAAGCAAAAGCACAGGCTGAGTGGCATGAGCAAGCAGCAAAAGTAGAACAGGCTCTAATTGAAAAACAAGACCCAGCGGCAATTACAGTAAATAATGAAGGCAAAACAGATGCGGTTTCAGGTGTTTCCATTAAGGTGAGCGATTTCGTGAAATTAGCTGAAGAGGCTCTAAAAGACGCGAAAAAATAAGGCAATTATGCATAGGGGGATTACCATTGCTGGTGAAAATCGTCAACGGGTAATTATCTATGGAAATGAGAGGACATGCTATGAAAAAAATAATTGTACTAGGCGGAGGTTACGGTGGTGTCTTGACAGCGAAAAAGCTGGCGAGCAAATTTAAAAAAGATACCGACGTCCAGATTACATTAATAGACCGTAAGCCATTCCACACTCTTCTAACGGAATTACATGAAGTAGCGGCTAATCGTGTTGAAGAGGACTCCATAAAAGTTGACCTGAAAAAGATTTTTGCAAAACGTAAGGTTGATGTGGTGCTTGATGAAATTTCCACGATCGACTTTGCTAGCAAAAAATTAGTGTCCGAGAATAGCACCTACGAATATGATTACCTAGTAATGGGGACAGGCTGTAAGCCATCCTTCTTTGGAATCCCTGGTGCAGAGGAGAATGCGTTTTCCCTTTGGTCCTTCGAGGATGCTGTTCATCTACGCGAGCAAATTCGCAGTATGTTTATTAACGCTTCAAAAGAAACGAATAAGCAAAAGCGTCAGGATATGTTGAGCTTCGTGGTAGTAGGTGCTGGTTTTACTGGCATTGAGATGGTGGGAGAATTGGCGGAATTCCGAGATGAATTATGCAAAACCTACGCAATAGAGCCATCTGAAGTACAACTGCACGTTGCTGATATGGCGCCTAAAATCTTACCCATTTTGCCTGACAAGCTCATTCAGAAGGCAGAGCGACATTTACATAAGTTAAACGTTAACATTATTACGAACAGTAAAATTACTGGTGTTTCCCCAGATGGAGTTGAGTTGGGCGAGAGAGGATTGCTTCGCTCTAAAACAGTTGTCTGGACAGCAGGTGTCGAAGGCTCTGACCTATTGGAAAAGGTCGAATTAGAACAAAAGGGCCGCAAGCGTATCGTGGTTAATGATAAGCTACAGAGCCCTGAGCATAACAATGTGTATGTCGTAGGGGACAACATTTTCTTTATTCCAGAAGGTGAAGAGCGCCCTGTACCCCAAATGGTGGAGAATGCTGAGCATTCAGCTCCAATCGTTGCGCATAACATCTATGTAGATGTGAAAGGCGGTACACACAAGTCCTACAAGCCTACATTCCATGGCTGTATGGTATGTATCGGTAGCCGCTATGGTGTAGCTAGTGTAGGAGTGCCAGGAAAAATGTTCTTGATGAGCGGCTTCATGGCAATGTTTGTTAAGCACTTTATCAACATGGTATATCTCGTTCAAATTTGTGGATTTAATAAAGTTTGGTCTTATCTCATGCATGAAATTTTCCATGTGAATAATAGACGCAGTTTCTTAGGCGGCCATTTTAGTAAACGATCACCTAACTTCTGGTTAGTACCTTTACGTGTTTTGGTCGGCGCCATGTGGTTGTCAGAGGGCTTAGCGAAAATGAGCAAAGTGCTAAAGGACCCTTCTAACATCTTCTTAATACCGCCATCTCCAAAAGCGGTTGACGGAATTACGTCAGCCTCACAAGCCGTACAGGATGTTGCCCAAACGGTAGATACTTCTTCGGCTGCTTCAGCAGTCGCTACAGCGAAAGAAGCGGTACAGGCACTCCCTGTACCTGGGTTTATTGACAGTATGGTAAAAGGCTCAATGGATATGTTCTTCTACAATGCAGATGGAAGCTATACAGCATTAGCCTCTGTGTTCCAAACGATGATGGTCTTCGCTGAAGTAATATTTGGCGTATTGTTGATCATCGGGTTATTCACAGCTATATCTTCCATAGCTACAGTCTGTATGGGTTTAATGATTTGGTCTTCCGGAATGGCTCCATATGAGATGCTTTGGTACCTTGGAGGAGGTATTGCCCTCATTGGTGGTTCTGGAAGCACATTGGGTCTGGACTACTATGTATTACCGCAATTAAAAAAAGTGTGGAAAAAAATCCCGTTCGTCAAACGTTGGTATTTATACGTAGACTAATTGTATAACAAGATAGCTATATCATGGAATGGGGGAATGTGCTGTGAATTGTACATTCCCCTTCTTTCCACATATAGACCCATGAAATAGAGGGATACGAAAAAGAAAAGCGTGAGTAGGGGATGAGAGAGATGAATGGAATTCGGGAATCATTGCAGAAGCTAGAGAAGCAAATGTCACCACAAGCTGGCATCACGCTTGAAGTGGATAGGCGGCTGTTGGAGGAGATGGGACATCTGCTTGATTCATTTGAGCTTTCATCTGCACGCAAAGAGCATATATTTGGGTGCTATGTCCTGTTGCAGGCTGCTTTTCGCAAGCATAAAAAGCTGACATTCGACAATCCTTGTTTGACAAAGGATATTCTAGATGGTGATTATCTGCAAAGCTTTTATTATGAATATGCATGTAAGCATGGTGAAAAGGATTTCGTGAATTTTTTGGCTCCTATTCTAAAGCAAATTCAAATCCGTTTGATCCAAGGTAAATCAATAGAGCGTATTCTCTTTCAACGCATAGAAAAATTCCTGACAAAAACAGAGCAGCAGGTGACTTATGAAGTTAGCTGACCAATTGCACATTAATCTAGACATAATTGATAAAGAGATGCTGCGCATAGTTCGGACGGATATGAGTTTACCCATGCTTTCATCCATCGCTGGCAATATAAGTCGTATGATTTTAGCAGGGGGGAAACGATTACGCCCCATGATGGTAATGGTCGGTAGCCGTTTTGGCAGAATGGCAGACCCCCAAAAAGTATTGCAGATGGCAGCTGTAACAGAATTTATCCATGTAGCTTCATTAATCCACGACGATGTGATTGATCAAGCGGATACGAGACGTGGAAAACCAACATTGCATGTGCTTACTGACATACCCACAGCGATTCATACGGCTAATTATATGATGACGAGAGTAGCTGAGCTATTGAGTAAAATGGAGGATGATAGACACCCGTATCGGGAAGAGATTACTGGTCTATTAACCTCGCGACTTTGTTTAGGCGAATATCAACAGATGGCAAACCGATTTAATTTTGATTTATCCATGGATGCCTATTTAAGCAAAACACGCAATAAAACGGCCGTGTTGATGGCAACCTGTTTAGAGATTGGAGCAAAGCTGGGACATGCAACTCCAGAAGTAACAGCTAAATTGGCGCAATTCGGTGATGATTTAGGCATGGCCTTTCAGATTCGCGATGATGTGTTAGATTTTACAGAGACATCAGAAGCGCTAGGAAAGCCAGCAGGCAGCGATTTAGCTAATGGCAATATTACGTTGCCAGTTATGTATGCGTTGCAGGACGAGTGCTTGAGCAAGTGTGTACGCCAGCTCCATGAGCAATCCACATCGAGAGAAATACAAAGTGTGGTCAAGCTAATTCGCGATAGCGACATTTTAGAAAAAGCAGACCAACTAGCAGATCAGTATTTGCAAAATGCGATGAGAATTGTCGAGGAGTTAACTGAGTTTGTGGCACATAAGGATTTGAGAGTGCTGATTGCGTATTTTGGGAAGCGGAAGATGTGATAGCTACAAAGACTAGTATTTTCTTCGTGTTGTATACCATTTTACTTCTTTTGTTTATTAAAGAAAAATAACAGATCAATGAAGATTCCAAGTAGGATGTATGATACAAAATGTATAACATACCCTCCCAATAAAATTTTTCCTTCAATTTGATTATCATTTATTATCCAATCACGAAATGATTCCTTATAGACCATATAATCTAGAAGAGGGTTCAATCCAATTAACAATATATGTTTTTGGTCATTTCCATAAAAATCGTTTAAGCAGACTATAATACTTAAAATTCCCAGCCAAAACCAAACTTTTTTAAAAATAACCATCTTTGGAATTCCTACTTTCCTTTTTAATTAGCACTAATTTCATATGAGGAAAAAGAGACAGCATATAACCTATTGCGGTCTCTTTTTTTCTACCAGGAACCTTGTTTTAAGATACGACTTAACTCGTCTGTATCATAAACATCATAAGGAGCGTATCCACCTATAGCAGCAGTTGGATTTTGATCCCTAAAATTGATATCAGCACCATAGTAATATGCTTGCCAAATGAGGGATTGGCTGAGTGGAGTCATAACCGATAAACCATCGATAAGCAAGATTTGTCTTCAGTTCTTTGATTGTCTGACGCATAGAGCTTATTCAAATAAATATTGAATAAATACGGTCTTTATTAGCACAACAGGGTCGACACTCGGTCTCCCATTATCTTTCGAGTATTTGTCTTTTACAAGTTCATATATAAAATCAATTTTACGAACTAAATGATTAGAAGGGACAAGGCTCCTTTAATGAAACAACGGACAGTTAGTAATGGGATTCTGCATCTAATATCATGGGGGCTGGCAGATCGGGTAAGGGTTGCAAGTGGGCAGGAACCGCAAAACTGATAGAGTTAATCCAAAAACCTTGATAGGTTTTTAAATATAACTGACATCTATAGAGTGTTTATTAATAAACAATGATGACTGAGGAGTGATATTGGACTACCACAAAAGATGACTAGTAGCCCAATTAATCAAAATTATTACATAAGTTCATGGCGTACATATTTTATTTTTTGTAGGCTAAGATATAAATTGTAATAAACAATAAGAAACTAATAAGTGATAATATCCGACAAGTCTTATAACGAGACATGTTTTTTTCCAATAATGATTTTATTACTTCAAAAAAATTAAACAAAAACGTAAAAGCAAATATCAATAATAAAGATAAATAATAGTATTTCATAAATACCTCCTAATATAGGTTATCCTCATCGTCAACTAATGGGATTAGATAGACGAGAAAGTCCCCTTTCAAAAAGAGGACTTGTCTTGAAGTTTAGGAGGGTAGCAATATCTCTGTCTACCCTCGAAAAATATCTTGGAAGAGATTCAAGAAGGCAAAAAAGTTATAATCTTCAAACTAATATTATTGATTCAAGGTTTCTTTCGAAAATACGAGGAATTAATTAATAATTAAATTCAATACCGAAATCAATTACCTCACTTACTGATTGAGGTTTAATTGAAAGTCCAGCTGGAAATATAGCAAATTCTACATTCCCACCCCAAGTTTGGTGGCCATATTGAAATTTAATATTTGTTGACCCTGAATTCCTTTCGTCTGTGTATACATATTGACCAATATATCCTTTGTGAAGGTTGTTATTTGGCATTGCTTCTAAATCTATTTCTCCACCAACGCCTACACCTGGATCCCAATCTTTTGGTTTGTAACTTTTGGAACATTTCCATTTTTTATCTACGTTTTCTGGCTTATGACAATAGCGAAGTGCAAAATCTTTAACTTTCCCATTTGCTGACATGGGTAAAGTCCATTTATTACTTACTGGATACCCAATACTTATTCCGTCTGTTAATCCCCAACGTGGACTATCTGTCCATTCATACTTTCCATATAAATAAAACTTCTTTTTCCCTTTCTTATCACTTTTTTCTTCGAAGGCAGTTCCTCTTAACTCCAAAGTACCACCATCTATATCTTCACCAGATAGACCTTGTATTGCCTCTTCTTTGACGACTTTATAATTAGTTGCTATTTTCTTAGCATCATTTTGAATTAGTTGGTGAAGAACTTGGACCGGATAATCATTAATCTCACTTTCTTCAATTCCAACATCATATATCAATTTCTGTATTTCTTGTTCATTTAAGGAGGAGTCTTCTCCCCAATCTGAATGTTCTTTGCTTTGTGCTGCAAACCCGATTGAAGATATCATCGTCATAAAGACTACAGCTAAGGATACAATTTTTTTCTTCATTTTAGAACCTCCAACTTGTAATTTAATAGTGATATTTACTATCTAACATTTTCTTATCGTTCTCCTAGTTTCAACTACCAGTTCAAGTCTGCGTTCAGACCATTGGTTGTTGTAATTCTTGTTTTCGTAATATTCTTGCTGGCTCTTTCTATTTCAGTTGATAAGATTGATTTCATATGCATAGAAATACTCTAGCTATTTTTTCTGAATAGCTAAAACACGGCTATATTTGTTCTAAAAGGTTTTCCGTACAGCTTATTCATATCGACCAACTAGTGTCTAAGCTTTTGAAAGATAACGATGTACTCATCTAGTTGTTGGCTCATTTGTATTACGGTTGGGTTTAAAAATGAACCTTTTTTCAAATACAACTGTGCCAATTCTTGGCGGAGGATTTCTATAAGCTTCTGCAAATCATCTTTCGATTGGGTATTTTCCATTTCACATTCCTTTATTTGAATGATACAATCAATACGAATAACAATTTTTGTTATTTGTGATGTGGGGCGTTCCAGTTAGTATGCCGACTAGGGAACGTCCCTTTTGAATTAATAAACAAACTAATTTTAATACCTCCTTTCTTCCTCCTGTGTATTAATTTACCATATGTCCTATAAATTTCTGTAGTTCAAAAAAATGTAGGACGTTCTGCAAATTATGACAAAATATTACAAAATAAAAAGAACGCGAAAAATATTGGCGTCCTTTAAATAAAATCGGTTTATTGTGGTCCTTTATTATTAACCTTGTGGATCATCATGGAATGTTTTTGCACTCTGCTGTTCTCCGTATTTCTCGAAACCCAAGAAACTTGCTACAGTAAAAAGAGAGCAAATTACAAAAGAAACAGTTGCAATTATGGTCAGATATTTTTTCAACTTCTTCTCCCTCCTTTGTTTAACCTTTATTTACCACATTATATACTTCTTGTAATCTTTTCAGAAGTCCTAATTCCATTACTTTACTTTGCTCATTATGATGAGCGTAAACTTTTTCAGAACATTTCATTATACCGCTACGGTCATTAATTTTACTGTAGAAATCCATAGCTGTTAAATATGATTCCATACCTTGATTAAATAAACCGTTTCTAACAAGAAATGTTCCCTTTAATCTATAGTATTTACCTAATTCTGAAATCTTGTAAGCTGTGAAAAGCTTAACAAATGTATTTTTTTCCTCTAGATCAAGAATTTGTTGAGCGGTGTACAAGTCGTTAACTTTAAGAAGAACCTCTAATAAATCATTTACTCGATGTAATCGGTGATTATCTTCTGCTTCCTCAACACATTCTTTTAGCAAGGGAATTGCTTCGAATTCTTGACCAGTATTTGACAGGATTATCGCACGATAATATTTAATACGTTTTATAACAAAGTCAAAGTTTAGTTCAGCATACCTATTAAGATGTTCCTCCAAAGCAGAATAGTTGCCCATTCTGGAATAAGCATTACAAATTGCTAAAGCTACACGCTCTTTTACCTCATTATCAGTTGTATCTTCGACATGTCCCATTTTACCCAGCTTAATACATTGCTCATATTTTCCTATACCATGTGCATCAAAAGCCATTAGATAGTAAAAATTGATTTTCTCCTCTTGGTCTAAGAAATCTGTGTAATATAGAATCTCTTCACCGCTTTTAAACGACTTTTCTTTCTTTTTTAGGTTTTGACTTTCTATGAAGTATTTTTGTAATAAACCCTTTGCTATATACTTAGGTACACCATGTAATCTTGCGTACTTTATAATGACATCGTATATAGTTAACTTTGCCTCATTGTCAGCTACAGTACTACTAAGATCATAGAGATGTTGTAATATTATATATGTATCCTCGTTAGGGGACTCCATGATCTGTTGTGATACCTTAGTAATCAACGGGTTGTTAGAAAGTTCAATCGATTCAAAAAGCAATTCGCCTAGAATATCTATCCGATGTTCTATATCAATATAGCGATCCATAATCTCTTCGTAGGGAATTTCCAAAGCTTCTGAAAGTGATTTTAAAGTCTTTAGCTCCGGGCGTCTTGTTTCTCCCGTTTCTATTTTGGAAATAACTCCTTTACTTACTCCTGACACTCTTCCTAATTCTGATAGGCTTACACCTAATTCTGTTCTTTTTCCTTTTATCAGTTCCCCCAGTGTTGTGAAAGTTAAACTTTCAGCCATGTTAAGCTATTCCCCTTCCTGAAATTAATAAAGCATGATATTTCTTAACATTCTAACTTAATTGTATAATTATGTAAATATGAATAAAATTATGTAACGGTTCTCTGGAAATATCTTTCAAAAAATAAAATACCTCCGCCAAATTGTTATTTACGATTCAGGGAGGTGTTTTTCCTTGTCAGTTAATAATAGGGTGAAAGGTGTTTTATATATTGATTGTATAGCGCTTATGGTACTTCAATTTATAAGCTTTTATTCTTTTGTGATATATTTGTAATATTAATATATTTTTAATTAAAGAAACCGTATTTATTTCGTAACTAACTCTTTCCATTTCTTCTCAGTCAATTCCCGACCATCCATCACTACTTTGAATTTTTTTCGTAGGTCTTCATTCGGAAAGATCAATAGGGGAGGTAGAGGAGAAAATCAAAAACTCTCTGGAGGTCATTAAGTAGTGCCCTTTCCTACCCTGACATCTAAAAAGAGCACCGCAACCCCCCTGAGAGTTTTCGATAGATTAGCTCATCATGTAAAAATCAACTAAGGTGCAAATCAAAATAACCATACTAATTACTTGATTCAGTTTATAGGAGGCCACTTTCATGAGGCTTCGATTAGCAGGTTTGATTATTTTATGCTCGGCTAAAAGCAGTACGGTCGAGATTGTTAATCCCACTAGGTAAACAAAGCCCAAATTTTGATAGAAAAAGAGGAATAACAGCAATAGAATCATGATAAAATGTAGGCCTCGTGCGATCCACAGTGCTGTTTGCAGCCCAAAATAGCTCGGGATAGACCATAGCCCTTCCTTGCGGTCAAATTCAATATCCTGCGTAGCGTAAATGATGTCAAAGCCAGCAATCCATAGCATCACGATGGTACCCAGTACAAACGGTACAAATGCAATCTCACCGGTTACTGCAAACCAAGCCCCAATAGGAGCAGACGCGATGGTAAAGCCTAAATATAAGTGGCTCAGCCACGTAAAGCGTTTCGTGTAAGAATAAGAAGAGATCAATAAAATGGCTACGGGTGACAATAGCAGACACAACGGATTTAACATAGAAGAAGCAAAAATAAAGACTGCATAGTTTATGAGAATAAAAGTGATCACTTCTTTTTCGTGTAACAAGCGTTGTGGCAGATGGCGATGGCTTGTGCGTGGGTTTTTGCCGTCAAATTCTCGATCCACGAGACGGTTAAAGGCATTAGCTCCATTTCGCGCCGCTACCAATGCTACCAATGACCAAATCAATACCTGAGCGGGGGCCAGTCCCTCGGCTGCCCAAACCATTGCAATGATGGCAAAGGGGAGCGAGAACAATGTGTGGGAGAACATCACGAGCTCTCCGAACATGCGGGATTTATGAAGGATCGTTTTCAAAACCATATTCCCTCCATTTCGCATCGACCATGCTCTTCACTTCGTCAGACATCTCTATATCATCGGGCCATTCACGTGTATGACCTTCACTTGGCCATTTCTTAGTAGCGTCGATACCAAGACGGTGACCATAGTAAGCGGTTGGAGAAGAGTGATCGAGAGCATCCAGAGGACCTTCTGTTATGACAAGGTCTCTTTTAGGATCGATATTGTTAAACACTTTCCACATTACTTTGGAAACATCGTGAGGGTCTATATTTTCATCTACTATGATAATCATTTTGGTGTACATCATCTGTCCCATGCCCCACAAGCCGTACATGACTTTTTGAGCGTGTTTCGGGAATGCTTTTTTGATTGAAACAATAGCGCAGTTATGAAACACTCCCTCAAATGGTAAATGCATATCCACGATTTCTGGTAGCATCAATTTCATTAATGGCAAAAATACACGCTCTGTAGCCTTTCCTATATAGCAATCCTCCATAGGTGGTTGACCCACAATTGTCGTGGGGTAGATCGGTGATGTACGGCGTGTCACCTTCTCTACATGAAAGACTGGATACATGTCCGCTAGTGAATAGTAGCCGGTGTGATCACCAAAAGGGCCTTCCAAGCGCCTTTCATCTAATTCCACATAGCCTTCCAAAATAAATTCGGCTTCAGCAGGAACATATAACTCATTTGATATGCACTTCACAACCTCGATTGGTTTCTTGCGCAGATAACCGGCAAATAGCATTTCATCAATCATCTTTGGCAAAGGGGCGGTAGCCGAGTAGATTAACGACGGGTCACCACCGAGCGCGACTGATACAGGCATGCGTTTATACCCTAACCTGCGATATTTCTCGTAGATTTCCTTGCCGTCCTTGTGTAAATGCCAATGCATACCTGTCGTGTTTTTATCATAAACCTGAAGACGGTACATCCCCATGTTTTGTTGTCCCGTTTCAGGGTCTTTCGTAATTACTAGTGGCAGAGTAACAAATCGACCTGCGTCCTTTGGCCAACAATGAAGAACGGGAAGCTGTGTCAGGTCAGGTTCCTCTATTACCTCCTGGCAAGGAGCAGATGCTACTTTTTTAGGAAAAATTTTGGATAGCTTGTATAGGTCAGGAGCCATTTTGAGCTGATTCCATAAACCCTTGTAATTAGCCAAATCCATGAAATTTTGTATTTCTTCTGCAACCTGATCATAATCCTGCACGCCTAAAGCCATGCTCATGCGTTTATCCGTCCCCATGCTGTTAATTAACACTGGGTAAGGAGAATTTTTTACGTTGGTGAACAATAAAGCCTTGCCATGCTGTTTGGAAATACGGTCAGTAATCTCCGTAATTTCTAAATAACTATCCACTTGAGTATCAATCGTGTGAAGCTCCCCATGATCCTGTAGGTCTTTTATAAACGCGCGTAAATTATCGTATGCCACAGTATGCTCCTCCAGTAAGTTCAGATATTAGAGTAATCGTTTGAGGGTGTCTGCTAATGCCTCCAGCATGTTTGCAATATCTTGTTCAGTGATGACTAGAGGGGGCTGGAAGGCGATTACGTTGCGATTTACACCATTCTTTCCAATGATAAAGCCACGATCTTTCATTTCCTCTAAAATGGAATCAACAAGAGGAGCTGCTTTCTCAGGTTCATTTGCATAAAGCTCCATACCGATCATGAGGCCAAGACCGCGGACATCCGTAATAGCTGCTCGATAAGCTGTCTGAATGAAAAGCAACCCTTCTTTTAACTGCTTACCGAGTTGTTCTGCACGTGCTATCAGTTGTTCGTTCTCAATATAGGAGAGGACAGCGAGAGCCGTCATAGACGAAACGGGATTGCCTCCAAGCGTAGAAGCAGAAGGGCGGTTATAATGAGCAGCAATTTCGTCATTTGTAGCAAAAGCGGCAATTGGCACGCCATTCCCCAACGCTTTTGCCATAGTTAAGATATCTGGAACAATGCCGTAATGCTCAATGGCGAACATTTTGCCTGTACGGCCAAACCCAGTTTGTATTTCATCTGCGATCAATAGGACATGATGCTCCTCTAATAGCTTCTTTGCCGCTTTGAAGTAAGCGAGCGGGGCAGGAACAATACCGCCATTGCCTTGCATGGGTTCTACAATCATGGCAGCGATGCGATCTCCTTTTTCCTCCAGCACCTTCCGCAGAGCTGATAGAGAGCGTTCTACTGCTTCTTGTTCATTCAGATTAGGATCATAAGGGCGAGGAATAAAACTGACTCCTTCCTCTAAATAGTTGTCAGAACGCCACATGGGAATGCCTGTTACGCTCATGGTTAAGAACGTCCGGCCATGTAAGCCATATTCCAATGCGATAAATTCCTTTTTGCCAGTAGCGAGCCGAGCTAGTGTTAAAGCAGCTTCATTTGCTTCCGAACCGCTGTTTACAAAGAAGGTTCGCTTCATATTTCCAGGCAGGACGCTTGCCATTTTTTCAGCCAACGCTACATTTGGTTCCGTTAAATAGATGGTGCATGTATGCTGTAATGTTTCCAGTTGCTTGATCGTTGCCGCCGTAATTGCCGGATTGCAATGGCCGCATGCGACTACGGACACCCCAGAGAAAAAGTCTGTATACGCTTTGCCGGTGCTGTCGTATACATATTGCATGTCACCTCGTACTAGCTGAGGGGGTCTTTCATAGAAATGAGCGGTGCACGGATAGAAATATTCTTTGCGCTTATCTAAAATGCCAGATGGGCCTAAGTAAGTAGTCATATCTTTTTGCTCCTTTTATAAATTGTTTAGTCAAAGGATAGGGTGCCAAGCGTATATCCTGCATGGACAGGAATTGCTCTTTCATAGATCTGCATAGATCGTTGTGGCTGCTGTAAAGCCTCCTGATACATACGGATAATGGTTCGTAATTGCTCAGTCGTATAGCTAGCGCCCTCAATACGGAAATGACTAACACCAACAGCCAGTAAGTCTTTTACTAGTGGCAGGAGACATAGCTCCTTTGCTGTGGTCAAATGATTTCGTCCAAATTGATCGCAATACACCGGGTTTTCGCCTTTATCTGTTAATAAAACGAGATATTTGTTATCCACGTGTTTGTTATCCTCTTGGGCGATTGGCTCCAGCACACGGGTATTTGCATATAGATCGTGCTCTAGGTACATCACAACAGGAGTGCCATGCACTAATACTTCAACAGGCAATGGTGAATACTGAACGAGCTCGGCTAGGTTTTTCTGCTTCAGCTCAATGGAAGCGAATGCACGTGTCAATCCGAATTGTTGATAAAGCTCAATTGCTTTATGGTTATACAGGTTAAGTGATAAGTCTCCAATCATTGGCAGATTATATGGTTTGCATGTATACATAGCTCCAATATTCGTAGCTACCAGCCCGTCTATTTCTATGTCTAATGTAGATAAGAAATGATTGTATTGATCAAATTGCAGCCCAAACATCATGCGTGGCATACCCAAGTAAATCTTGCTGTCGCCTTTTATAGCTACAAGGTGTTTTATCTGTTCTTTCGTAAATGGCAGATCAGGCAAGAAAACATCTCCAGCTAAATAGATGTGCTCCACTCCCTCAGCGATCGCCATTTCCGCCTGCTCCTGATTGTTTACACGAACACATAATTCTCCCTTTGCTTTTGCTGAGGAGGTCGTAAGCTGATGTTCTTGGAATGCGTTTTGCAAGGCTTCTATGCGTTGATCACGAATTTCACGTTCTTCTGTTGGTGTACTAAAGACTTTTCCCGTGCTATAAAATTTACCCGTACCCTCGTAGCGTCGATTAATGTAAGCAAGTCCAGGCGTACCAAAGGCATATCCTGTACTAAAGTCCCGCTTACGATTTTCAAATAAGCTTTGTTTATCTTTGCAACGATCAAACCCGATTGGATCTTGGATGTAACGGTCAATGGCATCGCCGTAGCTGTTGATTAGCGTAACGAGAAATTCCTCGTCTCGCATGCGACCTTCAATTTTAAATGAAGTAATTCCAGACTCAATTAACTCTGGTATATGCTCGTACATGTACATATCCTTAGCTGCTAGGGGATATTCTGTTGGGTAGACATAGCCATCCTTCTTCACGCGGTAGTCCCACCGGCAAGGCTTCATACACCGCCCGCGGTTACTGCTGTTACCAAATAGCATCGAGCTGTATAAGCAGTTCGCACCATGAACCGTGCACATGTCACCATGCACAAAGTATTCAAATTCCATTTTGGTCAAGGCTTGTAGCTGTTTTGCTGTTTGCAAATCCATTTCACGAGATGCAACGATACGTGTTACACCCAATGTTTGTAAGGCTTCGATCATTTCTAAATTGTGTACGTTCATCATGACAGAGGAGTGAAGAGGTACTGTTAGCTCTTGCTCCTGAATCAATGGGAAAATGGCCATATCCTGAACAATGAGAGCATCTGGGCGAATGCTGTCGAGAAAACGTAGATATGTTTTCGCTTCTTCCAGATCAGCCTCGTCAAATAAATTATTGACCGTAATATAAACACGCTTGCCCTTTTCATGAGCGATTTGGACAGCTCGTTCCAATTCTTCATGAGTCAGGTTATAGCCTTTACGCATCATTCGCATATTAAGGACGGGTCCGCCGCAATAGATCGCATCGCAATTGGTTTCTACAATTGTTGTAAAAATCTCAAATGTTCCAGCAGGTGCTAATAATTCAATTTCTTTGCCATTAAAATAACGAGCCATAGGTAAGACCTCCACAATCATTTAAAATGAATCCTACAAGGATATTTATTGCCAGCAACAAACCTAAAAAGATCGAATCATGGCGCTTCCACTTCAACATTTCATACGGGATTCGGGGAGCGCCTAGCACATACCCGCGAGCTTCCATCGAATATACCAGGTCTTCTGCTCGGCGAAATGAGCTTACGGTAACGGGCACCAACAGCGATAAGAGCATTTTGCCTTTTTCGCGCCAAGGCAAGTCGGCTACATCGGCACCACGGGAAGCCTGAGCTTTCATGATTTTCTGTGTTTCTTCAAAAATGGTTGGAATAAAACGCAGAGAAATGCTGATCATGAAACCTAGTTTTTCAGGTGAGATGCCAGTAAAACGAAATGGCTGTAAAATTCCTTCCACCCCTTTTGCTAACGAGAAAGGTTTGGTTGTAAAGGTTAATAAAGAGGTGAATGCGAGCAACAAGATCATGCGCCAAGCTGTCATACAGGCAAGGCGTACTCCTTCTGCATAAAAAGAAAATGGGCCGATGGATAGCAAAAAGCGCCCTTCCTTTATAAAGAAAAGCTGGAACAAAAATAAGAATAAAATGAGAAACCGTAACGGTTTGACAGCTTTTACGAAAAAGCCAAAAGGTATTCGACTACTTGCCATAATGCCTATAGCGAATAGAAAAACAGCGATGCATGCCAGTAAGGAATGGGTGATCATAATTAAAAGAACAAATAGAAACATACCGAGTAGCTTGGAACGCGGGTCTAAGCGATGAAGCCAGCTATTTGTGTCAATGTAGCGTCCAAACATCACTTTGTTTAACATGATGGATCACCCGCTTGTTGTTTCTTATCTTCCTTAAGAAGCATCTTACGTTCTCCGAGATACCTAGCCCAGCCCTGTACAGATTGATCTGTAGGCAACGGGAGTTCGGGAAATCTTTGGCGAAAAGCGTGCTGAAAACGAAGCTGAGCGGGAATCGTAATTCCGAGTGTGGCCAAAATATCTGTTTGCTCACGTAACTCATGTGTCTCACCTTGAAAGGCAACCTTACCCTCCTGCATAATGACCACCCGGTCGCAGTAAGATAGAACTTCCTCCAATCGATGAGTTACCATGATAACGGTCTTGAGCTCCTGTTTACATAAATGATGCAAAAGCTGTAGAAGCTCATGCCGACTTTTACAATCCAAGGTAGCGGTTGGCTCATCTAATACAAGGATGTCCGGGTTCATAGCGAGTATAGAGGCAATTGCGACTTTACGCATTTGACCACCGCTTAATTGAAACGGATTCTTATCTAAAAACTCTGTACCTAAATTCACTTGATGTAGAGCCTGAACTGCTAATGCTCTTGCTTGTGAGGGGGAAGCCCCGTAGTTTTTGGGACCAAACACAATTTCCTTCTCTACCGAATCAGCAAACATTTGATGCTCTGGAAATTGAAAAATAAGTCCAACACGTTGTCGAAGCTGGCGAATGCCTTTTTTTGAATGGTGCGGGGTAATGACATGATCAAGAATGTGAACGTGCCCCTTCGTGGGTAATAAAATGCCATTCATATGCTGTAATAAAGTTGATTTTCCACAGCCGCTAGGCCCGATAATGGCTGTAAACGAGCCACTAGGAAATCCTACGTGGATATTGTCCAAAGCAGTTTCCTGAAACAAATCTCCAAGTTGATACGAGTAGGTTACTTCATGAAAGTGAATCGCCATAAGTCCTCCATCAAAGCTTGTTCATCTGAATGAACAGGTATTTCTGGATGTAAATCATGAATCATCTGACTTACTGCCAAAGTAAAAGGCAAATCGAGATGGCAAGCAGCAATCCAATCTGGTTGGGAAAATAATTCAAGGGGTGTAGTGTCAGCCAGTAATCTCCCACCAGCTAGAGCTATTACTCGATCAGCCGCTAAGATTTCTTCTGCATCATGGGTGATGGACAAGCTTGTGTAAGCGCCTTCCAAATGTAATTCATCGATTAGTTTTCCGATCTGGTTTTTCGCTGTTTCATCAAGCATTGAGGTAGCCTCGTCAAAAATGATGATCCTCGGCTGCATAGCAAGTATGGAAGCGATCGCTACTCGTTGTTTTTGTCCACCAGACAGCTCATCTGGATGTTTATGTAAAAAATGCGTAATATGTAATTTTTCAGCGTAGTGGGTTAATCTATCGTGCATAACAGAGCGTTCCAAGCACATATTTTCTAACCCAAACAGAATATCATCAGCAACGGTTGTTCCCACAAATTGATTTTCAGGATTTTGAAAGACCATGCCAATCTGCCGGCGAATACTCGGCAAGCTGTCATCCGATAAAGCTTGCCCTCCCACCCGAATTTCTCCTTGCGTATGTCGGAGCAGACCATTCAGCAATTTAACTAAAGTGGATTTTCCGCACCCGTTATGCCCTACGATGGCGACGCGTTCCCCTTGCTTGATTTGCAAAGAAATATCTGTGAGAAGAGGAGGCTGATTTGGAAATTGAAACGAAACCGATTCAAGCTGAATCAATGGTTGTTGGGACAACGCCTTCACCTGCTTTCGGATGTACTGATTCTTAGTCGACTGGAACGTAAGGCTGAAATAAAGCCATCTTGGATAAAGAACGAATTAAATAACGGACAGCAATGCCAATAAATACTCCGGTAAGAATTCCTGTTACGAGTAAGGCTGGCAGATAATAAAATATTTTGCTTGTCTGAAAAATAAGCACAGCCGCAGTTAACTGTCCAATATTATGTGCCACCCCACCTAGAATACTAATCCCGATCAGGCTAAAGGATTTTCCGGTTAGCTTCATTAATCCGAACATAACGATGAAGCTAAATACAGCGCCAAAAAAACTAAATAAAAAACTGGAGAACGTACCTAAAATCATGGCTGTTAACAGCGTTTTTAAGATGATCAGGGTAAAGGCGTCCTTGCCAGATAAAAAATACAGGCAGGAAAGCACCATGATGTTAGCTAGTCCAAGCTTGGCCCCGGGCAATTGCAAGTTAATGGGGAGGGTTGATTCGATCAATCCAAGCACCACAGATACTGCAGCGAAGATGGCGATAATCACTGCTTTTTTTAATACCTGTGATTGGGTATTTACCTGTGAAGAATTATTTGGCAAGGCCATCTACGTCAGCTCCTTCATCTGAAACGATTTCCACCAATACGCGATGAGGCAAGCAAACGATGGTTTGACTAGGATCAGTGATAAACCCGAAGGATAGGCAAACCTTATCATCACAATCGGCATCAACCATTTCTATGCCATAATCATGTATCTTCAGGATATTTTGGCCGTGCTCAGTATCAAGCTTAATGGTTTGTTCTTCTTTGGTGAGTTCAATGGTTTTGTATAATTGGTTATTTACGGTAATCTTTGCTACTTTATGGACATTGTGCATTTTTTCACTTGAATCTGTATGAAAGGAACGAGGCACAAGAAAAGCCAGAGCCACGACGAGCACAATGCCAATTAAAATAAAATCCGCTCGTTTCATGTTTTTGTCTCCTGTTATCATTTTTTCTCATTTTCTAATCATGCAATGTCAATACGTATTATACACGATCTAAAATATGGAGGTGTGATACTCTTCCTTTCCAAAATATTATTCTAGTGGTATAATGCGCCACGTTCACTTTTGTCCGAAAGTCTACGTTTACAAGAGTGATTCTTTGGATAAGAGCGGGTAAAACTCCCGTAATGACCTTACTTTTGGCTCGAGACGGGAAAAGACAGCGGAGGACTGGCAACATGAAACCCAAATTTGCGCTTCTGTTTTTTTTACTATTCAGTCTCATCGTAAATGGCTGTGTCTCTAAACCTGATGAAGAAATTGTGAAAAATGCAATCCAACCACATTCTGAAAGCTTTTTTATTTATGACACGATTGTGACTGTACGTGTATATGATGACCAAGTGACAGACAAGCATTTTAAAGATCTGGAAGCCCGCATGAAAGAAATCGAATTCCATTTAAGCCGCACCCTGCAAGGCAGTGAGGTTTATCGAATCAATGAACAAGCGGGAAAACAAGCAGTTCCTGTATCTGAGGAGACGTATGGAGTAATCAAGAAAGCCGTGAAATTTGCAGAGCTATCAGCGGGGAAATTTGATCCAGCGATCGGTCCATTAGTGAGTTTATGGAATATTGGGCAGGATAATGCTAAGGTACCTTCCGAGGAGAAGCTTAAAGAGGCATTACAGGTGATTGATTATCATCAAATTGTCTTAGATGATGCTAAAAGAACGGTGTTTTTAAAACAGCCGGGCATGGCGATTGATCTAGGTGGAATAGGCAAAGGATATGCTGCTGACCAAATTGCTGCCTATTTAACAGAAAAAGGCTTTAACAGTGCCATTATTGATTTAGGTGGAAATATAGTAGCATTGGGAAAGAAACCGGATGGAAAGGATTGGGTGATTGGTATTCAAGATCCTGATCGCAACCGTGGCAATCAATTAGGAAAGTTGAAGGTTACAAATAAGACAGTAGTTACTTCAGGAATTTATGAACGTTATTTTGAAGAAAATGGTAAGCATTATCATCATATTTTAAATCCAGCTACAGGATTTCCTGTGGACAATAATCTGTTTAGCGTTAGCATTATCACGAATGAATCTGCCGATGCAGACGCATTGTCAACGACCGGTTTTGCATTAGGGCTTGAAAAAGGCATGTCATTTATGGAAAGCTTGCCCCATGTCGAGGCGATTTTTATTACAAAAGACAAAAATGTCTACATTACCAGCGGATTAAAAGGTAATTGGGAATTGACAAATGAACAGTATAAAATGGCTAATTAAATAAAGCCTGAGATTTTCATGAGTCACAAAAATAAAATATTTGCAGTTTGCTAGCACCCTTTTTACTCGATAAAACCGTCAGATGAACGTAGCGTTCGTTTGATGGTTTTTCCAATGGTTTAAAAGTATATCGCCAAGGCTTGGGCATATACTGATTGTATAAACGGGTGGGGGGTGAACCACGTGCAAACAGTATCCGTATTCCTACAAACAACAAATCAACATTACATTGAGAGGTTCTGCCATATTCTCCAGAGCATGCAGGAGAAAATAGATACATCCCCTGTTCGCATCGAATGTCGAGTAGAGGAGCATGGATGTCATACGCAGTTTCGCTTTGTGAGTTGGTCACGGGAAGAGTATACCTGTGAGACCTTAGAATATATGGCTTCCTTTGTTGCTTTACTGGTTACTGAATGGACTGTGCAGGTTATAGAAGTAGAATTGTTGCGCACCTTTTTAAAACGAAAAGCAAAAGGAGCGTTTATTCATAAGTTTGACGAAATTTATCCTTATATTCAATTTGTATTCCATGAGTTAGACGAAGTACGGGAAAATATGAACCGATCTACGCGCAAAGCGGCAATTTACGAACAGGTATTCCGCTATCTGGATGAAGAACAGTACCTATATTTGGAAGGTTTTGTGAAATTCCGCTTGAAAAATTATCGCATCCTGTTGGACAAGGCCTTTGAAATGGGATTGCAGCAATATCAGCAGGATAAGGAATATCAGGAGTTTGTCGAATTACTGCGCTTCTTTGTATCGAAACAAGAGCATCGTTATCCGCTCGTTCATGTTGTGCTGCGGGAAACGCAAGAATTCATTATGTACGATCAAGACGATGCCAAAATAGACCTAAGCCAATTAGATACCATTTTAGGGTTTAGACCGGATCGACAAGAGGATCATATCATGAGTGCATTAATTGCGCTTGCACCGGAGAAGATCGTTATACACGGGGTGGAAGATAGCAACGTTTTGATGCAAACAATGCGGGCTGTATTTGGAGATCGTGTATTAGCGTGTGTGAGTTGTGCTCATTGTTTAACGACTCCTGGAAATCTTGACTTCCAATTCTCCAGTCACTATAATACATAAGTAATAAGAGTCAAATACAGTGAGAAGGACAAGAATCTTGTTTTAGCGTTATAGAGAGGAGAGCCATGGCTGAAAGCTCACCACGCAGCGAACAATGATTTACCACCTTCGAGTAGCAACTGGGAACGGCATTTTGCCTAGTATCGGTTAGCCGGCGTGAAGCCGTTATCGTTTACGTAGAGGGATTTATCCATGCTTTAGAGGATAAGTCTGAACTAGGGTGGTACCACGAGAAATAGCGCTCGTCCCTTTTGGGATTGAGCGTTTTTTTATTTTTTCAAGCCTGAGATGACTCGGGTAAAAGATACACATATGGAAGGGAAGTTATGAAAATGGCGCAAGTAAAAGTAACTCTGCCAGACGGCTCTACTCGTGAATACGAAGCGGGCGTAACAATTGAAGATATTGCAGGGTCCATTAGCACCAGCTTGAAGAAAAAAGCGGTAGCAGGAAAAGTAAATGGAAAAGTTGTAGATTTAACTACACCTATTCATGAAGATACAAACGTGGAAATTGTGACGTTAGATACTAAGGATGGCCTAGAGGTATACCGCCACAGTACAGCCCATTTGCTAGCTCAGGCAGTAAAGCGTGTATTTGGAAACGATGTGAAATTGGGGATTGGTCCTGTTATTGAAGATGGTTTTTACTACGACATGGATATCCCTGTTAGCTTAACTCCTGAGGATTTAATCAAATTGGAAGCTGAAATGAACAAAATCATCAAGGAAAACTTAAAGATTGAGCGTAAAGAAGTAAGTCGTGAAGAAGCATTACGCATCTTTGGTGAATTAAATGATCATTTGAAGCTAGAATTGATTCGTGATTTACCAGAGGGTTCCGTCATTACAATGTATCATCAGGGTGAATTTTTTGACCTATGCCGTGGACCACATTTGCCTTCCACTGGGGTAATCAAAGCGTTCAAATTGATGAGTGTAGCAGGTGCTTACTGGCGTGGTAACTCGGATAACCAAGTATTACAACGCGTATACGGCACAGCGTTCCCGAAAAAGGCAGAACTAGATGAACACTTGCACTTCTTAGAAGAAGCGAAGAAACGTGATCATCGTAAATTGGGAAAAGAACTAAGCTTGTACATGTTCTCTGAAGAAGCACCAGGTATGCCTTTCTATCTGCCAAATGGTATGACGATCCGCAACGAGCTAGAGCAATTCTCACGTCGTTTGCAGGACCTAGCTTTATACGAGGAAGTTCGTACACCATTCATGATGAACCAACGCTTATGGGAGCAATCTGGTCACTGGGATCACTACCATGAGAATATGTATTTCTCTGAAGTAGACAATACAACTTTTGCCCTTAAACCGATGAACTGTCCAGGGCACATGCTGATTTATAAAAACGAGATGCATTCTTATCGCGATCTACCGATTCGTTATTCCGAATTTGGGCAGGTGCACCGTCATGAGTTCTCTGGGGCACTAAATGGTATGTTACGCGTTCGTACGTTCTGTCAGGATGATGCACACGTATTCGTTCGTCCTGATCAAATCGAAGCAGAAATCAAAGGCATGATCCAACTTATTGATAGAATCTACAGCGTATTTGGCTTTAAATACAGTGTAGAGCTATCTACTCGTCCAGAGGATTCCATGGGTTCTGATGAGCTATGGGAAATTGCAGAGAACTCTCTGAAAAACGTATTGGATGAGCTAGGAATGGAATACGAAATCAATGAAGGCGATGGGGCATTCTATGGTCCTAAAATTGACTTCCAAATTACAGATGCTCTGAAACGTAGTCACCAATGCGGAACGATTCAACTAGACTTCCAATTACCTGAGAAATTCGACCTAAGCTATATTGGTCAGGATAATGAAAAGCATCGTCCAGTTGTCCTGCACCGTGCTATGTATGGTTCACTTGACCGCTTTATTGGTATCTTGGTGGAGCACTATGGTGGAGCGTTCCCAACTTGGCTTGCACCAATCCAAGCGCGTTTGATGACAATTAACGAAGTGCATGTTCCTTATGCAGAGGAAGTGCGCAAGCAATTGCTGCAAGCAGGTATTCGTGTTGAACTGGATTCTCGTAATGAAAAAATTGGTTACAAAATCCGCGAAGCTCAAATGCAAAAAATCCCGTACATGCTGGTTATCGGGGAAAAAGAGATGGAAGAGGGAGCTTTATCCGTACGCAAACGTGGAGAAGGCGATCTAGGCAGCAAGCCAGTTGCTGAAGTGTTGGCTCATCTTCAAAACGAGATTTTAGAGAGAAAATAAGATGCAAAGCTTGACAAATACCTAGTTGTTATGTAAAATTACTGGGTGTGATAACTTCACATTTCGAGATTGAAGCAGAAGCGCCCAGCTTCTCACCTGAATCGACGTCTAGCTGGACAGTTGACGGGTCTAACGTATGCAAAGCCTCCGATTGATTCGTTGTTTTGCTAAAGGTGAGATTAAATGCGGGCGCTATAGCGTCCGCATTTTTATGTATGTGGCGGTTGATGATCATTGATCGCCACATGCTTATGAAAAGCTTTCAACTATGCAAGACCAGCTTTTCTATTATCCGTTTTTGCTCTCGAAAGACTATGGAGGTGGCAAATCATTAGCAAGGATCAAATGTTGGTAAATGAGGCGATTCGTGCTCGAGAAGTACGCTTAATTGGTGCTAACGGTGACCAACTAGGTGTAGTACCACTAAGAGAAGCATTACGTATTGCACAAGAATCTGATTTAGATCTTGTAAACGTAGCTCCTACAGCAAAACCTCCCGTTTGCCGTATCATGGACTTTGGTAAGTTCAAGTATGAGCAATCGAAAAAGGAGAAAGAAGCTCGCAAGAATCAAAAAATTGTTGAGCTGAAGGAAGTTCGTTTTTCCTCTAACATTGAGGAACACGATTTCCAAACGAAACTTCGCAATGTGCTAAAGTTTCTGGGTGAAGAACACAAAGTGAAATGTACGATTCGTTTCCGTGGTCGTGAAATTACCCACTCTGAAATCGGACAACAGGTGCTGGAACGTGTAGCAGCCGCTTGTGAACAAGTAGCAACGGTTGAACGCAAACCAAAAATTGAAGGTCGTAGCATGATTATGATCTTAGCTCCAACTCCGAAATCGGAAAAATAGGATACGAGACAGGAGGATTTCCCAATGCCTAAAATGAAAACTCACAGTGGAGCAGCAAAACGCTTCAAAAAGACTGGTAGCGGTCGTTTGAAACGTGATTCTGCTTACACGAGCCATTTGTTTGCTAACAAGAGCACTAAAGCGAAGCGTCATCTTCGCAAAGGTGGAATGGTTTCTAAAGGAGACCAAAAACGCATTGAGCAAATGATCACTTACTTGTAAGATTGATTTCTGCTCATTTTCCGCAACGAAAAATTTTCTAGCATGAGCCCCATAAGCGTCGATATAGAGACCGCCATGCTATAGATCAGGAGGAATTGATTATGCCAAGAGTAAAAGGTGGCATTGTGACACGTCGTCGTCATAAGAAAATCTTGAAATTAGCCAAAGGTTACTTTGGTTCTAAACACCGTCTGTTTAAATCCGCTAATGCACAAGTTATGAAGTCCCTGATGTACGCTTATCGTGACCGTCGTCAGAAAAAACGCGACTTCCGCAAATTGTGGATCACTCGTATCAATGCACAAGCTCGCATGAATGGTCTTTCTTACAGCCGTTTAATGCACGGTTTGAAACTAGCTGGCGTTGAAGTAAACCGCAAAATGTTGGCTGATCTAGCTGTTAACGATAAAGCAGCTTTCAACGACATTGCTGCAGTTGCTAAAAGCAAATTGAACGCGTAATACCGTTCTTTTAGAAAAGGCTGTCGAATTTACTCGGCAGCCTTTTTTGATTGATGCGAAAGAAAACCACTTGACATCGTTTAAAGTGTCTGATAATTTTAGAATCAACACAAATTGAATAGCATGACTTCTTATCCAGAGAGGCGGAGGGACTGGCCCGTTGATGCCCGGCAACCACTTGTTTATTGCAAGATGGTGCTAATTCCTGCAGGACAATTTTGTTCTGAAAGATGAGAAGGTTTGCTTACGGATTTCTTTGCGTAGCCAAAGCCTTCTTTCATCGAAAGAGGGCTTTTTTGTTTGGAAATAAGGCGAGATAGAGGAGTGGAATCAGGATGCATATTGACACACGTTTGGCACAAATCGGGGTAGGGAAAGACAAAACAACAGGATCGCTCAGTTTTCCGATCTATCATACAACAGCTTACCGACATCCAGCATTGGGGGAAAGCACAGGTTTTGATTATACGCGGACGGCTAATCCGACGCGAGCGGTACTTGAGGAAGCAATCGCTGATTTGGAGGGAGGAGACGGTGGCTTTGCCTGCTCTTCCGGAATGGCGGCGATACAAACCATTTTAGGCTTATTCTCCTACGGCGACCATTTGGTTGTTTCGCTCGATCTGTATGGCGGGACATATCGATTATTCGAGCAAATCATGAAACGATACGGTATAACCTGCACGTATGTTGATATGTGTCAGCCAGAGCTAGTGGAGGCTGCTATTACTAGCCGGACACGCGCTTTGTTCATAGAAACCCCTACCAATCCCCTGATGCAAATTACAGATTTGAGATGCATGATTGATATTGCCAAACGCTATCAATTGCTATCCATTGTTGACAATACATTTATGACCCCCTATTATCAGCGACCGTTGGAGTTAGGAGCAGATATCGTCTTTCACAGTGCTACGAAGTATTTAGCTGGACATAATGATGTGCTATCTGGCTTGATCGTGACGAAGGGTGCTGATCTGACCGAAAAGATTGGTTTCTTGCATAATTCTATAGGAGCAGTGCTTGGCCCGCAGGATTGCTGGTTGGTGATACGTGGATTAAAAACATTGGCATTACGCATGGAGCGTCATCAGTCAAATGCTTTTGCTGTGACTGCATTTTTGCAAACACACCCAGCGGTGTCAGAAGTCTTTTACCCTGGATTACCTACTCATCCGGGATATGATAGTCAGACTAAACAAGCAAGTGGCTACAGCGGAATGGTTTCCTTTCGCATTAAGGAACAATCTATGGTCGCTATCTTTTTAGAGCAATTACGAGTGATTTCATTTGCAGAAAGCCTAGGCGGTGTAGAATCCTTATGCACCTATCCCGCAACACAGACACATGCAGATATACCAGTAGAAGTACGGGAGCATGTAGGAGTCTGCAACCGATTGTTGCGTCTGTCAGTAGGAGTTGAACATCCAAAAGATTTGATTGCTGACCTAACCTTTGCTTTGGATAAATGTTTACAAATAGAGGAGTGTATCCGATGAACTTTGCAACCAAAATCCTTCATGGTGCGTGTGGAATGGATCGTGTAACGGGAGCTTCAAGCATCCCAATCTACCAAGCCTCTACTTTTCATCAAAAAGATATTGATCAGCCTGGTACCTACGATTATGCAAGATCAGGGAACCCTACGCGGCAGGCGTTAGAAGAAACGATTGCAGCGTTAGAGGGGGGAGAGCGGGGATTTGCTTTTTCATCTGGAATGGCTGCCATTTCCAGCGTATTTCTTTTATTTTCAAGTGGCGATCACTTGGTAGTGGCCGAGGATGTCTATGGCGGGACGTTTCGCTTTTTAACAACCGTGCTCGAACGGATGCAAATTGAAGTGACCTTTGTGGATACAACTCAACTGTCTTTAGTGGAGGCAGCGATTCAACCCAACACGAGGGCCATATTTTTAGAAACACCCTCCAATCCGACATTGAAGGTGACTGATTTGCGTGGGGTTATTGCAATTGCGAAACGACACGGGCTTTTGACGATCGTGGACAATACTTTCTTGACTCCCTACTACCAGCGACCGCTGGAGTTAGGAGCTGATATTGTGTTGCATAGTGCAACCAAGTTTATCGGTGGCCACAGTGATGTGGTTGCAGGTCTGGCAGTGACAAAAACAAAGGAAATAGGACAAAAATTATATGCGATTCAAAATGGATTTGGCGCCATTCTTGGCGTACAGGATAGCTGGCTAGTGATGCGGGGCTTAAAAACCTTAAAGGCACGTTTGGATATTTCAACCCGAAATGCTGCAATTGTAGCAGACCATTTAGCAGAGCATCCTTTGGTCAAAAATGTCTATTATACGGGTTTGCCGACTCATGCTGGTCACAAAATTCAGGAGAACCAAGCAAATGGACACGGGGCTGTGCTTTCGTTTGACTTGGGAAGTCGAGCGCGGGTGAAGGCTTTATTTGAAAATGTGCAATATGCTCTCGTAGGAGTTAGCCTTGGCGGAGTGGAGAGTATTTTATCCTATCCAGCGCAGATGTCACATGCAGCGATGCCGAAAGCGGAGCGAGAAAAGCGTGGCATTACAGATGGATTAGTAAGGCTATCGCTTGGTGTAGAGGATGTAACGGACGTATTGGCAGACCTAGAGTGTGGCTTGAAGGCGGGGGAGAGCATAGAGGAGCAGGTGAATGTGTAGGGATGAGGAAACGTAGTAAAAAGTTTGGCTTTATCGGAGTAAACCATTCTGTTTACTAAAAATAGGGTAAATCATGTATGAAAAAAAGCAATGAAAGCAAAAAGAAATCCAGCCTCTCTCTGACCTCCTATCAGATTTAGCTGGATTTCTTTTTGTGTTAGGAAATAGCAAACACGTATCCTTTCCCTTTTTCTATATACTTTTTTTCAAGTAAGGTACTAGTTTTTATAGTGGGAGTTGGGTGGAATTGTCGCTTGGTAAGAGCATGAGCGGTGTGAAAGGCTGCTTCCTCCGTTTCCGCAATAACGGCAGCTACCAGATTTTTTTCCTCAGTTGTTACAATCTCGACATGATATAGATACATGATATTCCCCTCTTTTCATACTTGCTGAGCTTAAATGAGCGTTCTAACAATACCCGCATTAGATGACTCTAGCTAATCAACCAGTATTCTCTACACATTCACACTTGCAATAATCTGTGTAAAATGCTCCTGAATGTTAGCGACTCCGAACCTACGAGCGAACTGGTGAAACTTTTCTCCCGATTCACGGTTGGTTTTAAACAATTCCACTAGCTGAGCGATAACAGGAGCTACTCGATCAGCAACAACACGCCCTTTTAAACGGCTATTAAATTGGGCATCTGGACCAAGACTGCCCCCGACGAAAAAATCATAGGCGTCCACTGTTCCTTCTGCTGTTTTAACCAAAGAGCCCTGTAGTCCAATATCGGCGATCTGTTGCTGACCACACGAATTGGGGCATCCGATCATGTGAATTCTTATGGGGGTATCGATTTCCACATGTTCATCTAGCCAGTGAGCGATAGAAGCCATCCGCGCTTTTGTCTCAACGATTGCCAGATTGCAAAATTCATTGCCCGTACAGGAAACAGCGTGCCCAATAAATGTTCGTGGGGTCGGGGAATAACGTGTAAGTAAGGCTTCTGCAAGCAAGGAATCCAGATGTTCATCGGGAATGTTTGGCAGGATGATATTTTGGGAATTGGTAGTCCGTATCGAGCCGTTTCCATAACGATCGGCTAAATCGGCCAGCTCGGCTAAATCCTCAGCAGTGAGTCGTCCCACAGGCAATAATAGTCCCACATAATGTAAACCGGGCTGTTTTTGTTTATGGACACCAGTAAAGTAGCCTGCATTCCAGCCAACTGTCCGATCGTCTCCGCGCTCTTCTAATGGCCCAGTCAATTCAAGTAATTTCTCAGTAAATTTTTCAGGACCCCAATCTGCCATTAAAAATTTAAGACGAGCCTGATGTCTCTTTTCGCGATAACCATAATCTCGAAAAATACGCGTCACAGCATCTGCTACCTTTACAACCTCTGTGGGCAAAACAAAGATAGGGAGCTGCTTTGCTAGATAAGGCTTGGCTGACAAACCGCCGCCTACCCAGACATGAAAGCCAATCTGTTCCTGACCATGTATGATTTTAGAGGCCGGCGTAAAAGCGAGATCATTTATCTCTGCATGGCCGGTATTATAGATATTTGCTGAAATGGATAATTTATATTTGCGTGGGAGGTTTGAGAATTCAGGATTTAATAAAAAATGCTCTTCCAGTTGTTGTACTAGGGGTTCGGTATCCATGAGTTCGTGAGGGTCAATACCTGAGAGCGGATTGCCGACAATTGTACGCGGAACATCTCCGCAAGCCTCATAAGAGAATAATCCTACATGCTCTAAGCGATCAAATATATCAGGGAGATCAGGTGTAGTCAGCCAATGAAACTGCACCGCCTGTCGGGTTGTGATATCTACTAGATTTCGCCCGTATTCCCGACTGATATCTGCGAGAGCTCTTGCTTGATCTGCTCGTAAAATCCCTCCTGGAATTCGGACTCTCATCATAAAAAAACCGTTGCCTTTAGGTTTTTGCTCATAGATTCCTGCCCATTTAAAAAAGGCGAGATCGTCAGCGGAGAACGCTTGATAGCCCTTTGAACCTAGTTGTCGAATCTTCTCGATAATATCCAAGCCGTCTCGTTCTAATTTTGTTAGTTCAAATGCATTTAATTTGCTCTTATCTGCTTCCCAAGGGCGAGATTGTTGATTGCTCATTTTCAATGATCCTCCCTTAATTCATATTATTTTTGTCGGAATACTTTGAACTGAGTATAACCGCTGGAAACAACGAGGTCAACGATAAAAAAACGAAATAGTTTGAATTGACACAACAAAAATAAATGACTATCATGTAGGGCAAAAGCTTCTAAATCCTACTTTTCAACTAGGTTTTAATTCTCAGGAGCTTATCTATTCTCTGGTAAGTGTCTGAGCAATCTCAGTAGGCAAGTATCCGCAGGGGAACGTGCTACATAAGATGAGTAGGTGATAGCTGAGGAGGAGAGATAGAGGAATGAACAAATTGACCTTACCCGAGATTGGATCGTTGGCCAATCGGTTCGAGCATGCAAAAGCAGAGGAATTGTTGACTTGGGCAACTGAAACTTATGGTACCGGCATTGTACTTGCATCTAGCTTCGGGGCCGAGGATGTGGTGCTAATTGATATGCTGCAAAAAATTGCGCCAAAAACGCCTGTATTTTATCTGGATACAAATAAACATTTTAAAGAGACGTATGAAACGCGTGATCGACTTGAGAAGCATTATGCCATCTCTTTTATTAGGGTGTCACCGTTACTGACCCTAGAAGAACAGCGTATCCAGTATGGAGATGAGCTGTGGAAAAGCAATCCTACAGCCTGTTGCAACATTCGTAAGGTAGAGCCGCTAAAACGTATTTTGAACAACTATGAGGCTTGGATTACAGGGATTCGCCGCGATCAGGCTCCAACGCGTGCCAACAGCAAAAAGATAGAGTGGGACGAGAAATTTGGTCTGCTAAAATGCAATCCGCTAGCAGCATGGTCGAGTGAGGATGTATGGACGTATATCCGCAAGCATGATGTTATTTACAATCCGTTACACGATCAAAATTATCCGAGCATCGGATGTTCAGTCTGTACCCGTGTGGTGCTCCCGGGAGAAGATCCCCGTGCCGGACGTTGGTCAGGTTTTGAAAAAACGGAGTGTGGTTTACACAAATAAATTTCCTGCATAAAGACGACAGTGAGGAATGTTTAGAAAGGAATGAGAATAATCGTGGCAGAACACTATCTAGCTCATGGTGGGGCTCTGGTAAATCGTTTGTTATCTCCTGTATTTGTAGAAGAGAATAACCAACGCTTACTTCCCTATCGTTTCGTTACTGTGGATGAATGGACTTTGTCTGATATTGATTGTATAGGGATTGGAGCCTTTTCTCCGCTAAAGGGTTTTCTAACAGAAGAAGAGTATGATTCAGTGGTAGAGCACATGCGCTTACCTGATGGAACGGTTTGGTCGGTACCGATCACATTGGCAGTACCTGAGGAGTTTAGCGATTTAGCTGTTGGTGAGAAGCTGGTGTTACGCGGACAGGATGGTAAAAATTATGCCGTCCTTACGGTTCAGGATGTCTACCTGCCGGACAAAAAGAGAGAAGCCCTTCAAGTATATAGAACGACTGATCTAGCTCACCCTGGAGTAGCTAAGCTATATCAACGCCCTGCTTTTTACGTAGGTGGGAGTATACAGGTAATTCAACGTCCACAACCAGAGCTGTTTGCCAATTATTATTATACTCCAAGTGAAACGAGAGATTTCTTTAGAAAGCTCGGTTGGAAAAGTATCGTAGGCTTTCAAACAAGAAATCCAGTACATCGGGCACATGAATATATTCAGAAGGCGGCTTTAGAAATTGTGGATGGGTTATTTTTAAATCCGCTGGTAGGTCAAACAAAATCCGATGATATACCTGCCTCTGTAAGAATGAAGAGTTATTTTGTTTTACTCGAAAAGTACTATCCGAAAAATCGTGTTTTTTTAGGAGCCTTTCCAGCGGCAATGCGTTATGCCGGGCCAAGAGAAGCTGTCTTTCATGCCCTGGTAAGAAAGAATTATGGATGCACGCACTTTATCGTGGGACGAGATCACGCAGGCGTTGGCGACTATTATGGCACATATGATGCACAACATATTTTTTCAGAATTTACCCCAGAGGAGCTGGGAATAACGCTCTTGTTTTTTGAGCATAGCTTTTTCTGCCAAGCATGCCAAGGAATGGCTACGACGAAAACATGTCCGCATGACAAAGCGCATCACGTTGCATTATCAGGGACTAAAGTACGGGAATTACTCCGAAACGGCATTACTCCTCCGCCAGAATTTTCACGTCCAGAAGTAGCGCGGGTGTTAATTCAAGGTCTTCGCGAACGAGAAAAAATGCAAGGATAAACTGTGAACACACAGAAGTAGAGGAATACGAATTGAGAGGGAAAAGTGGATAAATACAGTGAAAAATAGACATACGCAGAGAAATGATAGCTTCTCTGCGTTTTTTTATGCATTTGTATACATAGGGCGTATGGGGAATAAAACAGCAGATAGCTAGGTCGACTATGAATGAGAAGGTATTGGAAAAATAACGAATATTACATGTTAGTTCTGTTTTGAATGTTAGTGATTTGTTTAGTTTTATTTTTTAGGAATATTCGTGTGGGACAAATACTCCAAAGAAAATTCTTTTTAAAAAAAACAGATATGTGAACAAAAAATCTTGTATGCGCTTTCAATTATGATCCATAAGAGCCTGATCAATTCTAGTGAGCAATCGTTCGGGAAAAAGTTTAATAAAAAGAATTTGATTTGATTGACACATATTTTGGGGCTGGCTATAATCAGTCATAACAATTATTTTCAGACAATTCACATGACACTTCAAACTGAATTATTTTGATTTGAGAGAATATTTCGATGGCTTTGATGAGGACATGATTGATTACTCATTCTTTCACAGAGAGTCCGGGATGCTGAGAACCGGATAGGAACGTAATGAATTGCTCGCCTCTGAGCTGTTAGCTGAACGATTTAGGTCTAGTAGGTGTAACCGCTTAGCGCCCGTTATCGCGCTGACAGTCAGAGTTATCACTGACCTGTCCAAGGCTGATCTTCCGCGAGGAATCAGCAAATTTGGGTGGTACCGCGAATCCCTTCGCCCCAATCAGACATCTTTCGTATGTCGGGGTGATGGGATTTTTTTATGCGGAAAAAGACTTTTACTTGCTAAAAGGGATAGGGAGGAGAGAAGATGATCGAGACCGCAGAACAGACGCGGATGTTACCTGAAATGAGATTTGGCGAAGAACTTACAGGGGCAGAAACCCTGTTACGTTGCTTATTGCTAGAAGGTGTTGAGCATATTTTTGGTTATCCTGGAGGAGCCGTTCTGCCAATTTACGACTCACTCTATGGCAGTCGTTTAAAGCATATTTTGGCAAGGCACGAGCAAGGGGCTATTCACGCAGCCGATGGATACGCAAGAGCAAGTGGAAAAGCGGGGGTAGTAGTGGCTACATCAGGACCAGGGGCTACCAATTTAGTCACAGGCATTGCCACAGCACAAATGGACTCTGTACCGCTCGTCTGCATTACCGGAAACGTTGCCCAAAACATGATTGGAACAGACGCTTTTCAGGAAGCAAACATTACGGGAATTACCATGCCGATTACCAAGCATAACTATTTTATTCGTGATATCCGCGATATTCCACGCATCATAAAAGAGGCCTTTTATATTGCAACGACAGGTCGTCCAGGTCCGGTGCTGATTGATATTCCCAAGGATGTTTGCAATAGCGTAGCGCCGTTCCACCCGCTTGAGAGTGTTAGCGTTCGCGGCTATTCACCTACTTTGATACCCTCGGATGCTGAGATGGAGCAATTTATTACAGCGATCAATAAGTCTACACGCCCAGTCATTTTGGCTGGAGGGGGTATTTTAGCTGCTAACGCTCATCAGGAATTACTTGCTTTTGCAGAACTGACCCGCATCCCTGTTATCAGCACATTTATGGGACTAGGAAACTTTTCTGGAACACATGAATTATCACTTGGTATGCCGGGCATGCACGGGAATTATACGGCTAATCAAGCTTTAATTAATGCAGACTGTGTGATTGGTTTAGGAGCACGTTTTGATGACCGCATTACGATGGGGCGCACGAAGGAATTCGCACCAAACGCAACAATTGTCCATGTAGATATCGATCCGGCAGAATTGGGCAAAAATGTTAAAACAGCAGTCTGTGTAGCAGGAGACATCAAAAGTACGTTAGAAAAAGCATTATTGCTAGCTAAACCGCTCGAAACCAGCGCATGGCTGAAACAATTGCATGGATGGCAGAAGGCGCACCCGTACGGCTATAAAAAAGATGGTCAGCTTAAACCGCAGGAAGTAATCGAAATGCTTTATGAAACAACAAATGGTGAAGCAATTGTGACAACGGATGTTGGGCAGCATCAGATGTGGAGTGCCCAATATTACAAGGTCAAAAATCCGCGCTCATTTATTTCATCTGGTGGTCTTGGAACCATGGGCTTTGGTTTTCCAGCTGCGATTGGAGCACAGATTGCTTATCCTGACCGTACGGTAATCAGCATCGTAGGAGATGGGGGATTCCAGATGACCAATCAGGAGCTAGCGATTTTAGCCCAACACAAGCTTCCTGTCAAAGTGGTTATCATAAATAATCAATGTCTAGGCATGGTGCGGCAATGGCAAGAGATCTTCTACGATCAGCGCTATAGTTCGATTGATTTAACATGTAGCCCTGATTTTGTGAAATTAGCAGAAGCCTATGGTATCAGAGGAATGCGAGCTATTACTTCAGCAGAAGCTCGGTCTGTCTGGAAGGAAGCATTGGAATTCAATGGACCTGTGGTAATTGATTTTAGAGTAGCAGCTGGAGAAAACGTGTACCCAATGGTGGCAGCGGGATGCACGCTAGATCAAATGATGCTGGGGGATGAGTAACATGCAGCGACATACATTAGCCCTTTTGGTAAACGACCATCCCGGTGTTCTGACTCGAGTAGCCATACTGTTTGGCCAACGCAATTTTAATATCGACAGTATTACTGTAGGCTCAACAGAAGAAGCTGGTTTGTCCCGAATGATTATTACAACAAACGGAGATGAGCATCAGCTTGATCAATTGATGAAACAATTGTGTAAGCTTATTGATGTTATCTCGGTAACCCATCTGAGTAAGGACCCGATGGTAGCAAGAGAAATTGCTTTAATTCGAGTTCATGCCGAAGCTGGTCAGCGGACGGAGCTCACTGGGATTGTAGAACCGTTTCGAGCCTCCATTGTTGATATCGGACCTACATCCATTATTATTCAGGCAACTGGTGATAGTGAGAAAATCGATGCTCTGCTAGCTTTGCTGTCTCCTTATGGAATCGAAGAATTAACACGAACAGGAAGCGTAGCAATGGCTCGCGGTCTAAGTCTGGAATTAATGCAAGTTTAATCAGTTAATTTAATGAAAATTGAATTTTTGAAATTCAAAAATAAAAACAACTCAAAAACTAGGAGGAATTTACTTATGATGAAAATCTATTATGAACAAGATGCTAATCAAGCTGCTCTATACGGAAAAACTATCGCGATCGTTGGATACGGTAGTCAGGGTCATGCACAAGCCCAAAACCTACGTGATAGCGGATATCGAGTAATCATTGGCTTACGCCCGGGGAAATCCTGGAAACAAGCTGAAAACGATGGTTTTGAAGTGTACACAGTAGCAGAGGCTACCAGTCAGGCAGATGTTATTCAAATTCTGCTTCCGGATGAACATCAGGGCCGTGTCTACAAAGAAGAGATTCAACCGAATTTAAAAGCAGGAGCAACCCTTTCTTTCTCACACGGCTTCAATATTCATTTCGGTCAAATTGTAGCGCCTGACAATGTGGACGTCATTATGGTCGCACCAAAGAGTCCTGGTCACCTTGTTCGCCGTGTATATGTAGAAGGCTTTGGTGTGCCTAGCTTGGTAGCTATTCATCAGGATCATAGCGGAAAAGCATTAGAAACAGCTCTTGCTTATGCAAGCGGAATTGGCAGCACCAAGGCAGGGGTTATTGAAACCACGTTCCGTGAAGAGACAGAAACAGATCTGTTTGGTGAGCAGGCTGTATTGTGCGGTGGTGTATCTGAGCTAGTAAAAGCAGGATTTGATACGCTGGTAGATGCAGGCTATCAGCCGGAAATCGCCTACTTCGAGTGTTTGCATGAGTTGAAGCTGATCGTTGATTTGATGTATGAAGGTGGCTTAGCTCGTATGCGCTACTCCATCAGTGATACAGCAGAGTACGGTGACTACAGCACAGGGCGTCGCATTGTAACAGATGAAACACGTCAAGAGATGAAAAAAGTGCTTGCAGAAATCCAAGATGGAACATTCGCACGTAATTGGATTCTCGAAAATCAAGCGAACCGCCCGGGCTTCAATGCTCGCCGCCGCCTAGAAAGTGAGCATGGCATTGAGCAAGTGGGTGAAAAATTACGCAATATGATGGCTTGGATTCAAAAAGAAAAGAAAGAGGAGCAAGCTCCAGTAAAAGCCTAAGATTTCTGATTACGTCAAAAAGCACTCGCAAATATATTTATTGAGTTATAAACAAAATGAAGAGCTGGGAGGAGGAAGTGTAATGCGTACTATCGAGATTTTTGATACCACATTGCGTGATGGAGAACAATCTCCAGGAGTGAATTTGAGCATGAATGAAAAGGTGGAGATTGCCCTCCAACTCGAACGTTTGGGTGTTTCTCGAATGGAGGCTGGTTTTGCCGCTGCCTCCCCCGGTGATCTTCGGTCGGTTGCTGAAGTCGCTAAACGAGTAAAAAATGCAACAGTTGTCAGCCTAGCCAGATCTGTATCAGGTGATATTGATAAGGCTTACGAGGCGCTACGTGATGCTCAAAATCCGTGCATTCATGTTTTTCTGGCTACGTCTCCAATTCATCGCGAGCATAAATTAAACATGTCAAAGGAGCAAGTGATTGAGCGAGCGGTAGCAGCGATCAAGCATGCGAAAAAGTACGTATCTAACGTACAGTTTTCCGCTGAAGATGCTGGTCGTACGGAGCTTCCTTATTTGGCAGAGGTAGTGAGGGCTGCTATTGCGGCTGGAGCCAATGTTATTAATCTGCCTGACACAGTGGGCTATTTAACACCGCAGGAATACGGAAATATTTTTCGCGAAATGATTCTTCGTGTCCCTGAAACGGCGAGTATTAAGCTAAGCTGTCATTGTCATGATGATTTGGGAATGGCGGTTGCGAATAGCTTGGCAGCGATTGAAGCAGGGGTAACGCAAGTGGAAGGTACGATCAATGGAATCGGTGAGCGAGCAGGTAATACGTCGCTAGAAGAAGTTGTGATGGCACTGGAAACAAGAAAGAGCTTCTATCAGGTAGAAACGAAATGGCAGTTGAAAGAAATTGCCCGTACCAGCCAATTGGTCAGCCGTCTAACGGGGATGATTGTGCCTGGTAACAAGGCCATTGTAGGTGCAAACGCGTATGCGCACGAATCGGGTATCCATCAAGACGGCGTATTAAAAAATTCGCAAACCTACGAAATTATCCGTCCAGAAACAGTAGGGTACAAGTCTAATCTATTGGTGCTAGGCAAGCATTCAGGGCGACATGCCTTTAAGGATAAGCTTGCAGAGCTTGGCTATCATTTGGAGACGGAGCAGATTGATACGGCTTTCCAGGCATTTAAAGTGCTATGTGATAAAAAGAAAGAAGTTAGTGACGACGATATTTTGGCATTAATTGATGCGAAAATGGCTGATAGTGAAGAAATGTATCAGCTTGATTCCATTCAGCTTTCCTATGGCAATCAAAGCACCCCCACAGCCAGCGTACGCATCATTCGCGCAGATGGTGAGACTTATGAAGAAGCTGCTTGTGGGAATGGTTCGGTCGATTCCATTTACAAAGCTATCGATAGAGCGATCGGTGAAGATGTCACATTAATTGATTATAAGATTATCTCGGTTACACATGGGAAAGATGCTCTAGGAGAAGTGTATGTACGTCTTCAGCAAGGAGATGAAATTTCTCAAGGAAGAGGGCTAAGTACCGATGTTATGGAAGCGAGTGCGATTGCCTATGTGCGAGCAATTAACAAGCTGATTCAGGCACGCGGAGAGGTACTTGACGCACAACCAGTCTAATGACCAGTTTACAGCCAAAAGTCCAATGATTCGGATATAGGAAACATAAAGAGAGAATTGCAAATGACCGGGAGTACCAGTTAGTTAAGAAGCGAAAGAGAGAGATCGAGATATGACAAAAACCTTTAATGTGGCCGTTCTTCCAGGGGATGGAATTGGGGCTGAAATTGTTGCCGAAGCGGTTAAAGTATTAGAAGTAGTTGCTGAGCAAACAGGTCATTCCTTTCAGTTTACTTATGGAAAAATCGGCGGTTGTGCGATTGATGAAGAGGGGACACCGTTACCTGAGGAGACAATCCGCATATGTAAAGAGGCGGATGCTGTATTGCTTGGTGCAGTTGGTGGGCCAAAATGGGACCAGAATCCGGGCCATTTACGCCCGGAAACAGGCCTTCTGGGGATTCGCAAAGCCTTAGGTCTGTTTGCTAATTTGCGGCCTGCAACCATGCATGACAGTCTCGTAGAAGCATCCTCTTTAAAACCAGAAGTAGTGGCAGGCGTTGATTTAATCGTTGTACGTGAATTAACAGGTGGCATCTACTTCGGTGACAAGAAGCGCTATATCGGAGAGGATGGTCAGGATACAGCAGAAGATTTGTTACTATACCGTGAGGAAGAAGTGGAGCGCATCATACGAACCGCTTTTGACATCGCTCGAAAACGGCAAAAGAAGCTCGTCTCCGTGGATAAGGCAAATGTATTGGAAAGCTCACGTCTATGGCGAAAGGTGGCTGATCGGGTTGCTACCGATTACCCTGATGTAGAACTTTCACATATGCTGGTGGACTCTTGCGCCATGCAGCTAGTGCGTGCACCAAAGCAATTTGATGTGATTGTAACAGAGAATATGTTTGGGGATATTTTAAGTGATGAGGCTGCCATGCTGACTGGCTCAATCGGCATGCTGGCTTCTGCGAGTCTTGCTGCAGGTAGCTTTGGCTTGTATGAGCCAGTACATGGTTCAGCACCCGATATAGCCGGGAAGGGCATTGCTAATCCATTAGCTACGATCTTGTCTGTAGCGATGCTACTGCGTTACTCACTGCATTTAGATGAAGCCGCAGATCGAGTCGAGCAAGCGGTATGGTCTGTATTGGAAGCAGGTCATCGTACAGGTGATCTGGCAGCCAATAAAGCAGAAGCGCTTAGTACGATCGAAATGGGGCAGTTGGTTGTTGCTGAACTAAGGAAGGCAGTCATTGCTAAATAAAAATGGAAAAAAGACCACTGCAGAAAACAAGCTTTTCTGAGTGGTCTTTTTGTGTTTTCAGTTACCCGATCATAATTTTTCCTTTTGGATAGCGGAAGTATTCCTTTCGATTTCGCTGAGCTAATGCAAAGGCGATAGTTAACGGTCCTACACGTCCAGCAAACATGGTCAAGGAGATGACAATTTTTCCGATATCAGATAAATCAGGGGTCAGTCCCATTGATAAACCAACCGTTGCAAAGGCAGAGACACTCTCAAAGAGAATCATTAAAAAATCTTTGCCTGGCTCAGTAATCGTCAAAATCATACTTACTATAATTACGATAAATAAAGCAGTCATCGTTACGGTCAGGGATTTATAAATCATATGCGGCAGAATACGTTGACGGTAGAAAATAACATCTTCTCTGCCTTTTATTTGCGCCCATACTGCTCCTAATAGAGTGGCAAAGGTGGTAGTTTTAATACCGCCGCCTGTAGATCCAGGTGAAGCTCCGATAAACATTAACACAATCATAAAGAACAAACTCGACTGTCGCATATCGCCAATGCTTATCGTATTAGAGCCAGCCGTTCTAGCCGTAACAGATTGATAGAGCGCTCCAAAAAACTTACCAACAGGAGACAATGGCTGTAGCGTTTTGGCATTAGTAAACTCTAGGATAAAAATGGCTAGCGTGCCTAGAACAATCAAAATGGCTGTGGTAGTTAGAACTACCTTTGTATGTAATGATAATCGTTTCGTATCTCGATACCCATATACTTCTGCCATCACAATAAATCCAATCCCGCCTAAAATAATCAGCGAACAGACTGTTATATTAACGATGGGATCACTCACATACTTGGTTAAGCTACTGAATTCGCCCATGAGATCGAATCCGGCATTGTTAAAGTTAGATATGGAATGAAACATACCGTAATACAAAGCTTTCGCAAACGGCATATCAAAGGCAAAGCGTAGTGTAAGCAAAAGTCCCCCAGTCAATTCGATCAAGCCTGTAAAGATCAGAAGCATCTTGGCAAGCCTGACTACCCCCTCGATAGAAATCTGATTGAGAGACTCTTGCAACAAGAGACGTTGTCGTAAGGATATTTTTTTCCCCATAAGAAGAGCAAAAAAAGTAGCTAGGGTCATAAATCCTAAACCGCCTATTTGAATTAGTGCTAAAATCACTAGTTGCCCAAACAGTGTAAAAGTTGTCCCAGTATCTGTCACTACTAGTCCTGTTACGCAGGTAGCAGACGTAGAGGTAAACACGGCGTTGATCAAAGAAAGCCCCTGGCCGTCGTTCGTTGCAATAGGAAGAGTTAATAAGATGGCACCAATTGCAATGATAAGCGCAAAGCCTAAGACGAGCACCTTGGGTGGGCTTAAATGAAATTTTTTAATTAATTTTACTAACATCGCAACCTCTTCCTTTACCTGACATTACCTTTTAAGGAAATACGTCTTTATTGATAGTATAACCATTAAAAGTAAGGTCTTACTTTGGTTTGTAGTGGAAACTGCTCACAAGCGTAGCAGAAAATCAATTGTTCATCAATAAGAAAAAGTACCGAAATTCCAATAAATGTAACACCCGAAAAGAGCCGAGCACAAGTAATAGAAGATCAAATAAACATGAAGAAGGAGTCTGGTAATTGTGCTCTACATACAGCTCAAAATAAAAAAAGGCCCAATCAAGGCCTAAAGAGAGTTCCTTTTCGTGCAAGGTGGCCATTGTATTTGGGCTTGAGGATAATGCTCATGTAAACGGCTTTCCATTAGCTCATAGTCTAAAGGCAATAGTTCTTCCGTAGTAGGCTTGGTTAAGGTCAACACGATCCAGTTTACATGGGAAGGTTTACCAGGTTCTGAGTATTTTTCCCCTTCATATACCGCCTTTTTATACGTTAAAAGCAGATTTTGTCTGATATTACTTGGCGTATCTAATAAATGAAACGTACCTTTTCGTCTAGCTTGCCTAAATGCACGTAAGGGATGAAATAAACGACTCATAAAATACCAACAAAGAAAGAAGCAACCAATAGGTAAAAGTATTTTTAGTAATAAAGCCATAAGGAATGGGATGCCTCCTTTTCTCGATATTTCCTTGATCTATATGAATAGGAAGTAGTGTTTTTGCATGAAAAAATAATCGACATAAAACTTCGATTTATTCTGTATACGGAAATAGCAGATATAAGTTTCAAAAAAGGACTCTATTCATTTTGTTTTCAATAAATAATTAGTTACTTTACAAAAGTTAGTTACTTTGGTACGATGGAAACAAGAATATATCGTTACAATGCCTACAAACTAAAGCTATGAGGTGAGCTACTATGATAAAAATTTTTCCATCAGATTCTCGTTTCCAAGCTAATCATGGCTGGTTGAAATCACAATTTAGTTTTTCCTTTGCAGAATATTATGATCCAGACAATATGAACTTTGGTCCTATGAGAGTGCTAAATGACGATACCATCCAAGCTGGATATGGTTTTGGAACCCATCCGCACAAGGAGATGGAGATTGTTACGATCATGCTAGAAGGTGTTCTGCGTCATAAAGACAGTACAGGAAATGAAGAGGAGCTTAAGCCAGGCGAAATTCAACGTATGTCTGCTGGTACAGGTATTCTGCACTCTGAGTATAATGGCTCCACTACAGAGGAAGCGAAGCTGCTTCAATTGTGGTTTGAACCGAAGCAGTATGGCTTAACGCCGTCATACGAACAGTTTGCTTATGATCAAAAGGCGATGGTAAATGCCTTATTGCCTGTCGTATCGGCTAATCAACATGAGCATCGTGTTGCACATATCCATCAAGATATGACCATTTATTTGTCTCGTTTAGAAGCAGGAAAGAACATCTTGTTCCCTCAGCAGACGAATAGACGGACGTTCCTTTTTATCATGGAGGGACAAGTAGAGGTCAACGGACAAGTATTAGAACGACGCGATTCAGCGCGAATTACCGATTTGGATAAGCTGGAGCTAGTAGCAGGACAAGACTCCTATTTTATGCTGATTGATTTGCCATAAGTGCTTTTCATTTATGTATGAATACAAGGCAAGAGATATGTAAGTAAGTTATCATCCATTAGCCCGAACTTTGTGGTCTAGAGTGCCACAGAAGTGTCGGGCTTTTGCGCTTGGAAAAAGAAGGGTATGATAGGAATTACAATCTAGTTTTTTCGTTGCTTGTCTCTATCATCTGGCTTATGATCGAGTACAATGGGACTGTGGCGTTTTGAAAAAGAGGTATCTGAGGAGGAATAATGAATGAGCACAACCGAACATAAAGCAACTGCACCTAAAAGTGTGGGGGTAATGGTTGTCACCGTATCTGATACAAGGGACGAAGAAACAGATAAAAGTGGAAAGCTAATGAAAAATCTTTTGGAAGAAGCGGGTCATACCACTCTTCTTTATTATATTGTGAAAGATGAACCAGCGCAGATACAGGCTGTAATTGAGCAAGGTATAGAGCACCCAGAGGTAGATGTCATTTTGCTTAACGGAGGCACTGGTATTGCTCCTCGCGATCATACATATGAGTCGGTAAAAGGATTGCTTGATAAAGAGATGCCCGGGTTTGGCGAGATTTTCCGCATGCTAAGTTATACCGAGGATATTGGTTCCGCATCCATACTATCTAGAGCGATAGCGGGCACCTATAAGGGAAAAGCGATCTTTTCCACACCAGGTTCCACAGGAGCGGTTAAACTAGCAATGGTCAAATTAATACTGCCCGAATTAGGACATGTTGTCAGAGAATTGCGCAGAACAGTATAATGAAGGGCGTAGAAAAAGGAGTGACCATATATAATGAAAATCTTACTTGCAACCCTTAACGCCAAATACATTCATTCTTCTTTGGCTTTACGATATTTGCGTAGCTATGCCAAGCCCCATTATCCAAATATCGAACTAGTTGAATACACCATTAATGATGTTTTGATTAATATTGTTGGGGATATTCATAAACGTCAGCCTGATATCATTGCATTTTCCTGTTATATCTGGAATATTCGTGAGACGTTGGACGTAATTAATAATGTAAAAAAGATTTGTCCAAATGTGCCGATTATATTAGGAGGTCCAGAAGTCTCGTACGATACAGACGAATGGATGAAAAATTATTCTGCCATTGATGTAATTGTAATGGGTGAAGGTGAAGAAACGTTTCTGGAATTATGTCAGGCCTATGACCGGGCAAAACAAACCGGTGACGCTCCGCTGTTAAAAGAAGTACCAGGTATTGCTTATCGGGATGGAGAACGTGTCCGTTTTTCGATGCAACGTATACAAACGAAGGATTTAAATCACTTACCATCTCCTTTTGAAGAGGATTTAGATGAATTAAATAATCGTGTCGTCTATTTTGAAGCGTCTCGCGGTTGCCCTTTTCGCTGTCAGTACTGTTTGTCCTCCATTGAAAACGGAGTTCGCTATTTTGATCTAGATCGGGTGAAGCGCGATTTGAAGCGTTTAATAGATCATGGAGTGAAAACCATTAAATTTGTGGATCGGACGTTTAATATTAATAAGCAGTATGCTATGGAGATCTTTCAATTTTTAATTGATAACCATAATGGAACCATTTTTCAATTTGAGATAACAGCCGACATCCTGAAGCCGGATGTAGTGGACTTTTTAGCTGAGAATGCGCCCCCAGGTATTTTCCGCTTTGAAATTGGGGTTCAATCAACCAATGACGAAACAAATCGTCTTGTACAACGCCGACAAAACTTTGAAAAATTAAGTTATACCGTGCTGAAAATCAAAGAATCTGGTAAAATTGATCAGCACTTAGACTTAATCGCGGGATTACCAGAGGAAGATTATGCATCCTTCCGCAAGACATTTAACGACGTATTTGCTTTGCGTCCGGAAGAGTTGCAATTAGGCTTTTTAAAAATGCTGCGAGGTACAGGTGTGAGGGCACGTGCTGCAGAACATGGGTATATATATATGGATCAGTCACCCTATGAAATTCTTGGGAATAACGTACTTTCCTTTCATGACATGCAACGCATTAAGCGTACGGAAGATATTTTAGAGAAATATTGGAATGCTCATAGAATGGACAAGGCGTTTGAATGGATTATGGCTCATCATTTTGAGACGCCATTTGATTTCTTTCAAGAGTTTGGCGATTATTGGGAAGAGCAAGGCTGGGGACGCTTTGGGCACCAGCTAGAAGATTTGTTTATTCGTCTCCAACGTTTTCTTGAAAGGAAAGCACCTAATAAAACAAGTCATTCATTAAGTATGTTAAAATTTGATTACTTATTAAATCAGAAATATCGGCCGCGTAAAATCTGGTGGGAAGATACGGTCAACAAATCAGAATTACAAGCGATTTATCAAAATGTAGCAAGTAAACGTAAAGATTTACGTGCAGATTTTGCTCTACACGCTGAAACGGAAAAGGAATATGCCAAACATACTACAGTAGCGCATGTCTCATTTAATGTAGAACACTATGTAAAAACGGGTGAAATGGTTGAAGGTAATTTTGCTTTGGTGATGTATTATCCGTTTGTGGAAGGGGCTTCCAATACATTCGTCTGTGTACCCGTACCACAAACAGTTGCCTAGACGATACCCAGAAGGAAACAGACAGTAGTATAAAGTGACCTAGGTACGCGATCCGCACTGCTATTTTTGCATCATGCCCAAAGTAGTTCTTACACATGACGAAAACCTTTATTGCCTAAACTTTTCCTGCGAATTCGATGAGGAATGTAACGAAAATGATAAGTAAATCGTAATACCAACGATAAAGACGTTTGGATCTCAGATAAGACAAAAGGGGAGCTTCTTTGGACATGAGTGTGGATGTGTTACTTCATTTTATTGAACAATATGGATATCTGGCCATCTTTTTTCTCCTATGGCTGGGCATTGTGGGTCTGCCTGTTCCTGATGAGCTGGTAGTAGCGACAGGTGGATTAGTGGCTGCTCTTGGTTACTTGAATCCTTACTATGCCTTTCTTGCTGGCTACCTGGGAGTGGTTTCGGGTCTGTCTATCGGCTTTTTTTTAGGACGTTGGGTAGGTCCACCTATACTTACTCGGTTAGCTAAGAAAAAGAAGTTTGGACCATATATTGACCGATCGACCGCACTCATCCAAAAATATGGTACGTTTTCACTGTTTATCAGCTATTTGCTGCCAGTTGTACGTCATTTAGTGCCATATGTTGTAGCAGTCGGAGGTATGACTTTTCGTAAATATGCGCTATATTCCTACTCCACTGGTCTGATTTGGGCGTTGGCGTTCTATTTTTTAGGTTATTTTTTTGGTAACCATGTCGATCATATTATCGCTGTGAGCCGTCATTATGGTTTTATCACATTGTGGGTGATACTAGCCCTAATTATCGGCTTGATTCTTTATCGCTTTTGCTGCTTAAAAAAACGTTCGAATAAAACACCAGAGGGGGATCAAAAGTGATCCCGAAAAAATTACAGGCTCATAAGCGCCAGAGAAATAGTATTTTTCTAGTAACCTTGGTTATGCTGTTAATTGGAGTTGTATTACATCAGCTTCTGCTTATTTCAGTAGCGATTGGGTTCATCAATCTTTATGCGCTGTGTGCAATGGGATGGGACAAACGTCTTGCTCGCAAGCATAACTCTTGGAGAATACCCGAAGCTACGTTTTTTTTGCTAGCTGCGCTTGGAGGTGCTGTGGGCGTAGGGTTAGGGATGCTCATATGGCGTCATAAAACCAAGCATCCGTCTTTTTGTGTTCTGATACCACTTTGTTTATTATGGAATGGTGGGGTTTTGTATGTCATGTGGTATTATGTGATACCATATTTCGTATGATACAACACGCAACGCAGAAAGGAATGAAAGATATGGATCAAAAGACTGAACAAATGCTACGTGATCTAACAGAGGCTCATGGTGTACCTGGTTTTGAACAAGAAGCTCGTCAGGTTATGAAATCATACATAGAACCGTACGCAGATGAAATTACTTATGATAATTTAGGGAGCCTGATCGCTAAAAAAACAGGCGATGCTAACGGGCCTAAAGTGCTGATCGCGGGACATTTGGACGAAGTTGGTTTTATGGTAACGCAGATTACAGACGAAGGTTTTCTGAAATTTCAACCGCTGGGTGGATGGTGGCCGCAAGTTATGCTGGCACAGCGAGTACATATTCAAACCAAGGATGGCTTCCTAGATGGAGTAATTGGCTCTATTCCGCCTCATGTTATGCCAATGGAAAAGCGCCGTAAAATGGTTGAAATCAAAGATATGTTTGTGGATATTGGAGCTTCCAGTAAAAAAGAAGCAGAGGAATTCGGGGTCCGTTTGGGTGATCCGATTATTCCGGTGTGTCCATTTACAGTATTAAAAAATCCAAAAATGCTAATGGCGAAAGCATGGGATAATCGCATGGGTTGTGCTGCTGCTATTGATTTAATGAAGGGTCTTCAAGGTGTGGAGCACCCTAATACCTTATATGCAGCAGGAACTGTAATGGAGGAAGTTGGTACTCGCGGAGCTTTCACTGTAGCTAATGTGGTAAGACCGGATATTGGTATCGCTGTAGATGTGGGGATCGCTGGTGATACGCCAGGCGTCAGCAAAAATGATGCACCATCCAAAGCAGGTGCCGGGGTTGAAATTGGGCTATATGACGCTCGCATGATTGCACCGCAAAAATTACGTGATTTTGTTATTGAGACGGCTGAAATGGAAAATATACCGTATCAATTAACTTCTATTCCAGGTGGAGCTACAGACGCGGCGGCGTTTACTCTTACGGGTAGTGGGGTACCATCCATTGCACTTTCTGTAGCAACGCGTTACATCCATAGTCATGCTTCTGTGCTTCATTATGATGATTATGAGAATCTGGTAAAATTATTGGTTGCTTTGGTGAATCGCTTAGATAAAGAAAAAGTAGCTGAATTGACTTCTTTTGAATAAGTAAAAACAAGGTGGGCTTTGGTTGTAAACCAAGGCTCGCTTTTTTCTATGCAAAAAAGACAACGGTAACTTAACTTGCAAGTCCCCATTGTCTTTTGGTAAAAAAGAAGTAGCAAAGTAGAGTGAGTTCTTACTTTATACAGGAGAGTCTGTATTCGCTGGAATATGCTCGGAAATGGTAGTGACCATTTGTTGTTGCAGATCGGAACTGCTGTTTTGCCATAGCACCTCAAATAATACGCCAAGTCCTGGTAAGGTTTTTTCCATACGACTTTGAATCGCATCATTGATCGTTTCTTCTACGGATGCAGGACTGGAACCTTGCATTTTATACATGATAGCTTGACGAAGATTTAACGCATTAATATTCACCTGTATAACACTCCTTTTTACATCAAAAATAAAGATGATCCTCGTTATTAGTATTCGTTGAATGCTACATTTACATTCCTTTTGTACTGTTTCAGCGCTATGTTATAATCTAGTAGGACAAATGGGAGGTTGAATCATGTCAAAACAATTTGCCGTTATCGGAATGGGACGTTTTGGTTCCAGTGTGGCTCATGCTTTATACGAAATGGGTTATGAAGTGATGGGAATCGATGAAGACGAAGAGCGTATTAATGAAAATATCCAAAATGTAACACATTCGGTTGCTGCCGATTCTACTGATGAAATGGCATTGCGAGAAATTGGAATTCGTAACTTTGACGTTGTCGTTGTATCCATTGGTGCGGATATTCAAGCCAGTATCTTGACTGTACTGATTCTAAAAGAAATGGGCGTTAAAAAAATTGTAGCGAAAGCCCAAAACGAGCGTCATGGGCAGGTTTTATATAAGGTTGGGGCTGATCGAGTGGTTTTCCCTGAGCGTGATATGGGAATACGTGTGGCTCACAATTTAATATCAGCGAATGTACTGGATTTTATCGAGCTTGCTGAAGATTACAGCGTGGCTGAGGTCGTCGTATCTCATTCGATGGTTGGACAGTCTCTACGCGACATTGACGTTCGTGCCAAGTATGGGGTAAACGTTATTGCTATTAAGAGTAACCAATCGTTTAACATTTCCCCGGGCCCAGACATTGTTTTGCAGCATGACGATGTCTTGGTGGTTATTGGTCATAATATGGATTTGAAAGAATTCGAGGAGAAGGCATAAATACATGAAAGTAGAACATATACAATCCTTGCAAAATCCTTTCGTAAAGCGTTTGAAGGAATTGCAAACCAAAAAAGGTCGAGAAGCAGCAGGGCGTTTCCTCATAGAGGGAGAGCATTTGGTGGAGGAAGCTCTATTGTCTAATATGGAAGTGGTGACGCTCTTATTTGACGAGGGCAAAGGTTTGCCTGCTACAGTAATGAGAGCGCTTGAAGCATTCTCTGACCCTGTTAAATGCATATCTACAACGGATGTCGTGTTAAGTAAATTATCTGAAACGAAGACACCGCAAGGAATCGTAGCAGAAGTGAAAATGCGGTCCAATGATTGGGATACGGAATGGAAAAAATTGCGGAAATATGATTTTCTCATACTTATTCTTGATGAATTACAAGACCCTGGTAACGTTGGCACGATTATGCGGACAGCAGAGGCGGCTGGTGTAGATGCTGTTTTAATGGGACGAGGCAGTGTCGACCTTTATAATGGTAAGGTATTGCGTTCAACGATGGGCTCATTCTTCCGTATGCCTGTATTCACTTGTGATGTAAAAGCTGTATCGGAGGAAATAAAACTGGCAGGCGGACGTATACTAGTGACGGCTCTTGGACAACAAAGTCGGGAGTATGACGAACCGGTATATAGCGGAAAAGTTGCCATAGTGATTGGGAATGAAGCACGAGGCGTGTCTGATTCCGTGCTGTCCCAAGCAGACGAGTTGATTCATATTCCAATATACGGAAGAACAGAATCGTTAAATGCCGCTGTTGCCACTGGTGTAATGTTATATGAGGCAGTACGTCAGCGCAAAGCAGATTGTGGTTGCGACTAAGATTTTTGGGATATTATCTGGTTTTCTTTTGCAAGTGACCCCCATTGTGAGGTATAATTAATCGCAAATTCTAAAATAATTGTCATAAATGCTAGGATTGAGACTAGTACATAGAACAGATGACGTGTTCAGGGAAAAGGTGCCGCATACGAGCGACTGGAAGCACCTTTACGTGATCTCTATGGAATTCCCTCATGAGCAGACCTCTGAACTCAAGATTGAAAAAAACTGTGATCAAATGCTTGTGGTTTAACTGGCTAAGATCAAAGCAACAATCGGATTTTCAAGTAGGAGGAACCGGTTCATCCACGTTACGGATGCGAAGGTGAGACATAATGAGATGTCTAACTAGGGTGGTACCGCGGAAATTAAACTTCGTCCCTTTTTTAGGGAGGAAGTTTTTTTGTTGTATTTTTATTTGGAAACAAAGGAGAGATTGTTGTGCAAACGCGTTTACAACAGTTAAAAGAAAATGCACTTGCTTTATTGAAGCAAGTGGGCGAAGGACAGGAGCTTCAGGATCTTCGTGTTAAATACTTAGGTAAAAAAGGCGAATTAACAGAAATCTTACGTGGTATGGGTGGATTGTCTGCTGAAGAGCGACCAAAAATTGGCCAGCTAGTGAATGAAGTTCGTCAAGTGATTGAAGAAGCGATTCTTTCCAAACAGCAGGAATTTGAAGCACGTGTACTAGAAGCGAAGCTAAATAAGCAAACCATTGATGTGACATTGCCAGGTCGTCCTGTACCGACAGGAACCATGCATCCTTTGTCCCGTATTATTGAAGAATTGGAAGACATCTTTATTGGACTAGGCTATGAAGTAGCAGAGGGACCTGAAGTGGAGCTGGATCATTTCAACTTTGAAATGCTCAATTTGCCAAAAGGACATCCAGCACGCGATATGCAGGATTCCTTCTACATCACAGAAGAGCTGTTATTGCGTACGCATACTTCGCCTGTACAGGCTCGTACCATGCTAAAAAAAGAAGGAAAAACGCCAGTTAAAATCATTTGCCCTGGAAAAGTGTATCGCCGCGATGATGATGACGCGACACATTCCCACCAATTTACTCAAATTGAGGGACTTGTGGTTGGAAAAGGCATCAGCATGAGTGATTTGAAAGGAACCTTGCTCACGTTTGCTAAGCAAATGTTTGGAGAAGACCAGCAAATTCGTCTTCGTCCTAGCTTTTTCCCATTCACAGAGCCAAGTGTTGAGGTAGATATTCAGTGCGTAATCTGTCATGGAGAGGGTTGCCGTATTTGTAAACAAACGGGATGGATTGAGATTTTGGGTGCTGGAATGGTTCATCCTCGCGTTCTTGAAATGGCAGGCTATAATCCGCAGGAAGTTAGCGGTTTTGCATTTGGTATGGGAGTAGAGCGCATTGCAATGCTGAAGTATGGTATTGAGGATATTCGTAATTTCTATACAAATGATGTGCGTTTCCTACGTCAATTTAACCGCTCCTAGTCGGTTCGCCAAAGAAAGGGGATTATGTAAGCAATGAAAGTATCATACCAATGGTTAAAAGAATATGTCGATCTAACAGATATAACGCCGCAGGAATTAGCGGAAAAAATGACTCGCAGTGGAATTGAGGTTGAGGGTGTTGAATCCCTTAACAAAGGTGTAACAGGTGTTGTTATCGGTTATGTTCAGGAACGTGAAAAGCATCCAGATGCAGACCGTCTAAGCGTTCTAAAGGTAGATGTAGGTCAAGAGGAGCTATTACAAATTGTCTGTGGGGCTCAAAATGTGGCACAAGGACAAAAAGTTCCTGTAGCGATGATCGGTGCAGTGTTACCTGAGAACTTTAAAATTAAAAAATCAAAGCTTCGCGGTGTGGAATCTCAAGGGATGATTTGTTCGGCAAAAGAACTAGGATTAAACGATAAATTGCTTCCGAAGGATCAACAGGAAGGTATTCTCGTTTTACCAGAAGATGCTGAGCTGGGTGCAGATGCGATTGAGTATTTAGGATTGAATGATTACGTGTTGGAATTGGGCTTGACCCCGAATCGCTCTGACTGTTTAAGCATGCTAGGAGTTGCTTATGAGGTAGCAGCGCTTTATGGACGTGAGGTTGCATTGCCAGATACATCAGTAACGGAGGATGGAGAAGCAAATCCTGTTACGGTTGCAATTGAAGCTAGCGAGCATTGCTATGAATATGTAGGTAGACACTTCACTGACGCAGTGATTACAAGCGCACCGCAATGGATGAAGAATCGTCTGATGGCAGCAGGGACTCGTCCAATCAATAATGTAGTGGATATTACCAACTACGTATTATTAGAATACGGACAGCCATTGCATGCGTTCGATGCCAAAGAAGTATCCGATCAACAAATTATTGTTCGCTTGGCACAAGAGAATGAAAAGCTAACCACGCTAGATGATCAAGAACGTACCCTTGATTCAGAAGCATTAGTTATTGCTGACAAAGAAAAAGGCTTGGGTATCGCCGGCGTAATGGGAGGAGCGAACTCCGAGATCGTCGACAATACAAAGGAGATTATTTTGGAATCAGCTTACTTCACGCCAGCTTCTATCCGCCGTACATCTAAAATGCTGAATCTGCGTACAGAAAGCGGTGTTCGTTGGGAGAAGGGCGTTGATCAATCGCGTATTTCTGTTGCATCCGATCGCGCTGCACATTTAATTCAAAAGCTAGCCCATGCCAAGGTATCGAAAGGGGCAGCTAAACAAACCATCACGGTAAACCAACCTGCTGTTGTTTCTGTCTCCCTTGCAAAAATTAATCAGCATCTAGGAACAAGTATTGCAAAGGATCAAGTAGCAGATATCTTTACTCGTTTACAGTTTACATTTGACCAGACAGAGCAGGCAGATGAAACATTATTCACTGTAACGGTTCCTACTCGCCGTGGCGACATTACGCTACCTGAGGACTTAATTGAAGAAGTCGCACGCCTTTATGGATATGATCAAATTCCGGTAACATTGCCAACTGGGGAATCAATCCAAGGCAGGTTAACCAAAGAACAACAATTGCGTCGCATTGCACGTCATCACTTAATTGGTACTGGACTGTCTGAGACAATTTCTTATGCATTATTGCATCCTGATAAACTGGCGCAATTTAGCGGATTGCAAGACGAACGTAACCTACACCCTGTGCCACTAGCTATGCCAATTAGCGAAGAGCATAGCGTATTACGTACCAACTTGCTAGCAAGCCTTGTAGAAACGGCTACGTATAACAAGAATAGACAAAACCAAGATTTAGCTTTCTTTGAATTAGGCCATGTCTTCTTATCCGAACAAGAACAATTAACAGAACAACCTGAGCAGCGTTTGTATCTGGGCGGCCTTGTAACAGGTCAGTGGATGCCAGTAAATTGGATGGGTGTAAAAGCTCCTGTTGATTTTTACACGGTGAAAGGGCTGGTTGAATCCTTGTTTAGCCGTTTAGGAGTAAAACCTCTTGCTGTAACATATTCCGCGAATAAAAATCGCAAAGGAATGCATCCTGGACGTACAGCCGATGTCATTGTTGAAGGTGAAGTGATCGGTTATATGGGACAGCTTCATCCTAAGACAGAGAAGGATCATGATTTGGATGAAACTTATGTATTCCAATTTGATCTACAAAAACTGTTCAGCTTTGCGGCAGATCTTACTGATTACAAACCACTTCCGAAATTCCCTGCGATTACTCGTGATTTAGCGTTAGTGGTAGAACGTAGCTTACCGGTGGCACAATTAGAAGCAATCATTCGTGAAGAGTCAGGGGAATTGCTTGAGTCAGTTACCTTGTTTGATATTTATACAGGAGAGCGTATCGCTTCTGACAAAAAGAGTGTAGCTTACTCTATTGTGTATCGCCATCCAGAAAGAACCTTGCAGGATGAAGAAGTGCAAGAGATCACCGGAAAAGTGATTGAAGCATTGACCAAGGTAGGAGCAGAATTACGTTCCTAGTAAATACCTCCATCAAATTCCTTGACGAATACAGTCATTTTCAGTAACCTAGTAGTAATGAGCGTATAGTCGGGCTATTCAAGGAGGAAGACTCCGTGCAGGAAGATGGGAAAAATCGTTTATCAGTCGAAATCTATGGTCAGCAGTATCGCCTGAGCGGGAAGGCTAGTAGCAGCCACATGCGGATGGTAGCCAGATATGTTGACGATAAAATGAAAGAAATCGCACAGGGGAACTTTCGGCTAGATACGGCTAAAATTGCTGTATTAAGCTCAGTAAACATTGCTGACGAATATTTCCGGTTGCGACAGGAGTATGAGGAGTTGCTCAGACTGCTGCAGGAAGATGCCAGTAAAATGCCTTCAAATGATAAACATACAACATAGACCGTATGAAGTTACAGGGCTGTTGAGATAATTTCTCAACAGCCCTTTCATATACCGCAGGCGATATGAGCATCAGCATGCAAAAAGACCGCCATGGGCAGTCTCTTTTGCTAAACATGTGAGTATGTGTTGTTTTCCAAGCAGGCATTGCACTACATTAGGCTTCATTAGTCCCCGTTGCGCATATCCATCTTATTTTTAACTGGGATAAACAAGTCAATAATCCCGATGACCAAAGCAGCAAGCAAGGCGCCAAGCACAGTAACGCGGAAACCCGGTACCAAAAATTGTGTTAGGTAAATGACGATAGCACTTACGACGAAACCGACAATCCCACGATTATAGGGAGAGATTTTATCACCAAAAATGCTTTCGACACCCCAACCAATAAGGGCAATAACAACTGCTGCAAGCAAGGCAGTCCAGAAACCGTTTACGGCAAAGCCCGGTACTAGGAAGCCGACGAACATCAGAACAATTGCGGCAACGATAAAACGAATAACGTGACGCATAAAACTCATAAACGAGTCCTCCTTGTAGTAGGGTAGGTGTACGTTTTCATTTTGGCTTACTAGGAAATAAAGTATGTACAACAAATAGGATGTAATTATTTCAATGGGCAACCTATCCAAATAGGAATTGGATTTTTCATGAAATGGTTTTTTGTAAATTTAATAGCACGACATGGTATAATAAAATGATTAGATAAGAAGGGGGCAGCATACGTGGAGCGAAGGATTTTACGAACGCTGGAATTTAACAAAATCATCGCCATGCTGATGGAGAAAACCACATCAGAGCTCGGACGAGAACTGGCTGAGTCACTTGAGCCTTTTAATCATATAGATGTTGTTCGTCATGCACAAAGACAAACAGAGGAAGCAAGCACGGTACTACGTGTTAAAGGAAGCGTGCCATTGGGCGGTATTCGCAATATCCGTGGGCCAATCCAGCGTGCTCGGTTGAACTCGATCTTAGCGCCTCTGGAACTTCTTGATATTGCTACTACTTTGCATGCGGGACGTCGCCTTAAACAGTTTATTAATGATATTTCCGAGGAGCATGAGCTTTCCATTTTGCAAAGCCTGGTAGATAGAATTGAGGGCCTTCGCGACCTAGAAACGGAAATAAAACGCTGTATTGATGATAATGGTGAAGTAGTCGATAGCGCCAGTCTTGAATTGCGTCAGATTCGCCAGGAGATTAGAAGCTCTGAAGCACGGATTCGCGAAAAGCTTGACCAAATGACTCGTTCCTCATCTACACAAAAAATGCTGATGGAAAACATTGTAACCATACGTGGAGATCGCTTTGTTATTCCAGTCAAACAGGAGTATCGTTCGCATTTTGGCGGTATTGTACACGATCAATCTGCGTCAGGGGCTACATTATTCATTGAACCTGAAGTGATTGTGTCAATGAACAATAAGCTGCGCGAGGCTAGATTAAAAGAAGAACATGAAGTGGAACGCATTCTTTATACGTTAACCGTACTAGTAGCAGATCATGTGGATATGTTATTGGAGAATCTTTCCGTGTTAGCTGAGCTTGATTTTATTTTTGCAAAGGCGCAGTTAGCATACAGCATGAAAGCCATCAGTCCAAAATTAAATGAAGAAGGCTATATTTTGCTTAAAAAGGGACGTCATCCGCTGATTGATCCAAAGGTAGTCGTTCCACTAGATGTAGAATTGGGTAAAGAGTATACAGGTATTGTAGTCACAGGTCCCAATACTGGCGGTAAGACTGTATCCATCAAAACATTGGGCTTATTGTCCTTAATGACAATGGCAGGTCTTCATATACCAGCACAAGAAGAAACCGAGATGGCAGTGTTCTCATCTATTTTTGCAGACATAGGCGATGAGCAGTCCATTGAGCAGAGTTTATCTACATTTTCTAGTCATTTAACTAACATTATCCGCATATTAGATCAAATGGATGAAAAAAGCCTTGTGCTGTTCGACGAATTAGGAGCAGGAACAGACCCTACAGAGGGCGCAGCGCTTGCAATGTCCATTTTGGATCATGTGTTAGCCAAAGGGGCTAGGCTAGTAGCTACAACGCATTATAGTGAGTTAAAAGCCTATGCATATGATACTCCAGAGGTAGTGAATGCCAGTGTAGAGTTCGATGTACAGACGCTACGTCCAACCTACCGATTACTGGTTGGGGTTCCGGGGCGTTCGAATGCATTTGCGATTGCATCACGTCTTGGCCTAAACGAGCAAATCATCGATAAAGCTCGCCGCTCTGTGTCTAAAGAGGAAAATCAGGTTGAGAAAATGATTGCCTCTCTGGAATCCAATAAGAAAACGGCAGAAAAAGAACGTGAAGACGCTGAAAATATTCGCAAGCAAGCAGAAGAGTTACGTCAGCAATTAGAAGAGGAACGTCGTCAATTCGCTGAGACAAAAAATCGCTTGCTAGAAAAAGCGGAGGAAGAAGCACGTGTCGCCGTGCAACTAGCCCGTGAAGAAGCGGAAGAAATTATTCGTGAGTTGCGTCAGATGCGTAAAGAAGGCGTTGATTTTAAGGAACACCGTCTAATTGATGCCAAAAAGCGGCTAGGAAATGCAGTGCTGGAGCTGGAAAAGGAAAAGGTGAAAAAACCAGCCAAAGCAGTTCGCGCCACTCAAATCAAAATTGGTGACGAGGTAATGGTAGATAGTTTTGGACAAAAAGGTACCGTTTTGGATAAAGTATCCAGCACTGAATATTTAGTTCAGCTTGGAATCATTAAAATGAAAGTCAAAAAAGATGATATGCATGTGGTGAAGGAATCAGTACAGCCGAAGAAGCCAGTACAGTACACGACCATTAAGAGAGAGGCTAATAGCGTTAAATTAGATCTGGATCTACGCGGTTACAATGTAGAGGATAGCATTCAAGAAATAGATCGTTATCTGGATGATGCGGTATTGGCAGGTTTCCACAAGGTATCCATTATTCATGGGAATGGTACAGGAGTTTTGCGCAAAGGTGTTCATGAATTTTTGCGCCGCCATCGCAGTGTGAAATCGTTCCGCTTAGGCGGCCAAGGTGAAGGCGGCGTGGGCGCTACCATTGTAGAATTGAAATAGCGGGGAGGAGAGCCTTTTATGGCGATCTTATTTCAAAATACGTATCTGGCCACAGCTACCTATTTTGCTGTGACAGGTCTTGCAATGATCCTGTTTATCTCTATTTTTGAATTGGTTACAAAGTATCGAGTCTGGGTCGAATTAAAAAAGGGAAATCTTGCTGTAGCCATGGCAACAGGTGGGAAGATATTTGGGATTGCTAATATTTTCCGGTTTTCCATTCAGCAGCATGAGAAGCTAGGGGCATCCCTTTTACATGCTAGCTACGGATTTTTATTGATGTTACTTGCCTACTTTATCTTTGAATTCATGACGCCAAGTCTAAAAATCGATCATGAAATCGAGCAAGATAACCGCGCAATCGGGCTGATTTCTATGTTTCTATCCATCGGTTTTTCATACATCATCGGAGCTAGCTTGGTGGTGTAGGTGCAATTCTTACTGGTAAAACTGGACATGTAAGAATTCATGAAGATCATTCAAAGCGTGATCAGGACGGCAATTTTTGTGAATGGCTGTCCTTTTTACGTTAGGCAGGGTATAATATGGCTTTGAGAAGGGTAGAAAGAATCTCTCATAGTGAGGGGGCAGCAATTTGGATAAACTGTACAAAGCGTTGTTTATTTGCGGCCTTGTTTTTCTGGGGTTAGGAATTTACTATCTATCGTAGTTACTACATACGTAGCATATATACGTGGAGAAACAAAGGAAAGAGGAGATTATTATGACACATCCTATTCGTGTCGCGGTTGTAGGCCTTGGTTTTGTAGGTTTGCCACTTGCGCTAACCTACGCGATGAAAGGTGCAAAGGTAGTCGGAATCGATGTTTCCAAACAGCTTGTAAAGGAAACAAACGAAGGAAAATCTCACCATCTGGAAGCATATAAAGGCAAGACATTGCCAGAAATTTTACAAGAACAAGTGGAGGCAGGTCGTTTTCATGCCACCACTTCCTATGAGGAAGCAAAACCACAGGTTGACCACTATATCGTAACAGTAGGTATCCCGGTTAAAAATGGCGACCCTGAGTTGCAATATTTAAAAAGTGCTGCTCAAACATTAGGAAGCCAACTCAAAAAGGGCGATCATGTTATGATTCGCAGTACTGTAATTCCTGGAACAACGCAAGAAGTTGTGAAGCCATTACTTGAAGAAGCAAGCGGCATGAAGGCAGGCGAGGAGTTCTATCTAAGCTATTGCTCGGAACGTATTGCAGAAGGACGGGCTTTTGAGGAGTTTATTCATATGCCTCTAGCATTAGGCGGTATTAATGAAGCGAGTGCTGCCAAAGGAAAAGAATTGCTTTCCTTTATTAGTGAGACAGAGATTACTGTTACAGATATTCGCGTAGTAGAAGCCTCCAAGGTTATTGAGAACATTCAGCGTGACGTTAATATTGCGATGGTTCAAGAGTTTGCAAGATTTGCGGAGGCAGCAGATATTGATGTTTTTGAATTAATTAAGGTTGCTAATACCCATACTCGCGTCAATTTACTAACGCCAGGTCCTGGTGTAGGTGGTTACTGTTTGCCGAATGCCCTTTATTATTTGGCTCCAAAAGCAAAGGAGCTGCATGTTGACCTACCGCTTTTGACTACTGCACGTAAAATTAACGATGGCATTCCTTCTGTGCTGGTAGACATGCTGGAGCAAACACTACAATCTGTGGGTAAACGTTTGGCTGACAGTAAGGTAGCTGTGTTTGGCTTAGCTATGAAGGATTTTTCCAATGATGATCGCATTAGTCCTGTGCACGATTTTATTGGGCTATTGCTAGCGAAAGGGGTAGAGGTTACCTCTTACGATCCTGCTGTGCATACGCCATATGTTCATAAAAAAGACAGCCTAGAAGCTGCTGTATCTGGAGCTGATGCTTTGGTGCTAGCCGCGATGCAGCAAGAGTTCACCGAGCTTGATTGGGCTGAGGTAACTGGGAAAATGGCGTCATCCCCTGTGGTCTTAGATTTAAAAAACCGAATTCCGCGTACGCTTGATGAGCAAGTGAAAGTGAAGCGAATTTAGAATGTAGATAAAGCTTTGCCAAGGAAAAGCATATAAAAAACGTCCTGTCCCAGTCAAAGCTGATGAAGGGGGCAGGACGTTTTTGTATCTTTAGGAGCTAAGAGCGGTGTTAACAGAAAGGGACTGAACTAGCTAAGTTCATCATCGCACGCATGGTTTTATACATATCAGACTGATTTTTTGCATAGTAGGTAACTTCCGTGGTGTTCGGAATGATTACTGTTTCTGGAACAATTGCGGCCATCTCAGCCTGGCCGTAATGAGAGAATTCTATTTTTAATTCAAGTGGCAGCTCTGTAGTAAGTGGGACTATTTCCTTACAACGCTGCAAAGCTAGGGTTGCTTGCTCTTGCAGAATTTCACGGCTTTCTTTTAGCGAAAGGCAGATTGCGGAAGTGCGAGATGTTGCATATTTAACGATAGCGGTCTGGATGTCAGGAATGAGCCCTAGAGCTTCCTCTGCGATGAGGTTGTCACCAGATACCAAGCAGACTGGTACGCCGTATAAACCGGCATAGATGGCATTAAAACCAAATTCGCCAACAACTTGACCATTTATATACATGTTTTTAATTACGCGTGACATCGTATGGCTAAGAACTCCTGGAACGCCGTGACGGGTGTGGTAGCCGATTAAAAAAACGGCATCATAGGTTTCATCTAGGCCATGCATCATAGAGTGATCGCGTGGGGTTCCGCGAAGCAGGCGAGCTTGTGGATGCAAATCCTCCAAATGAATGTTATTAAGATTTTCATGGCTATCTGCTACCAAAATTTCAGTAGCGCCAGCGGCTATGGCTCCTTCAATGACAGCATTCACATCGTGAGTCATATAGGCACGGCCTCTTTGATAATTACTGCCCGTTTCGGGGTTAATATAAGTAGGATCGGTAATGCCCGAGATTCCTTCCATATCGCAGGATATAAATACTTTCACGATTACGCACAACCTTTCTATGTAGTTCCACTTCTATTGTACAAGGATTCAGACAATGAAACAAAGAAAAAACGACTTTGTTCCCTTAGCTGGACGGGAAGAAGTCGTTTTTGCAAATGAATTATGGGGATAAGCATGGATGCTTAGGTTATTTCATGCCATGATAGATTTTTTGTCGATTATGGCTTTCGTTTTTGCTCGTAAAGGTGAATCGTTTGTTCCGCCATTTGCTCAATTGTAAATTCACGGTCGATCATTTCAGTGCTGTTTTTAACCAAGCGTAGCTGAAGCTCATGATCCTGCCAAAGTCTGAGCATGGCCTGTGCTAAAACGCCCGCTTGAGCTGGTGGAACTAACAGCCCTGTTTCTTCTGAAATGACAAATTCACCTACACCTCCAACATCTGTAGCTATTACAGGTAGAGATGCAGCCATTCCTTCAGCGATCGTATAACCTAGTCCTTCGTACAACGCAGCGTGCACATACATATCTAATGCTTGAAGACAACGAGGGACATCGGTACGGAATCCAACGAAGCGAACTCGCTCAGCAATTCCAAGCTGACGTGCTTGATCTTCAAGAGCTGGGCGGTCTACACCATCCCCGATTATTGCTAGATAAAGTTTAGAATGGTTTTGTGTGCTAGCTAACACCTGAGCAAAAGCTTCAAGTAAATAAGGAAGTCCCTTGATTTGAACGATACGCCCGACGTTTCCAAATACAAAAGCATCGGCGGGGATTTCCCACTCTTCGCGTAGTGTGGCACGCACTTCTGCTTTATTTTCGATACGGAACGGGGTAATATCCATTCCATTAAAAATTACACTTGTTTTTTCTTTTGGGATGCCATCTTCTATTAAAACGGTTTGGAGTGCCTTACTTACCGTTATAAAGTGATCCGTCCAGCGACGTGTTTGTTTTTCCATAAGAGTTGCGCCAAAAGAAGCTAGTGGACTCACATAATCATATTTTAAATTACTATGGACTGTGGTAAATGTTGTGCAGCCCATTGAACGAGTCGCCAATCTTCCCAAAAAGTTAGCTTTAACTCCGTGCGTATGCACAATGTCTGGATTCATAGCGATAATTTCCTGCTTTAATCCCTGCAAAATACGGAAATCGAAGCGTCCATATGTATGTAATGTTGTCACTTTGATACCAGCTTCACGCAATTTTCTCGCAAATAACGCATCGTAAAAGCATACGACGGCTGCCTCTACTTGCTTCTTAGAAAAAGAAGTAAGCAGATTGAGAATATGCTGTTCAGCTCCACCAAATTCTCCACCGCCGATTACGTGGAGGACACGTAGTTTGCTTGTCATGTAATCCACCCGAACCTTTCCAACAGACCATTTCAAATATACCAGATGAAGCGGTGATTCGCAATATGACCGTACTTATGGTATGGTTAACGTGACATTTTTTTATAGACTTGTTTTAGCTTTTAGCAAGTGAATAACTGGGTTAGAAACGCGAATAAGGATGAGGAAAATAGATATGGACAAGCGACATAATGTATTAATACTCTCGTATATATTTCCACCAATTGGAGGCGGTGGCGTTCCGCGTCCGCTTAAAATGGCTAAATATCTAGGGGAATTCGGCTGGGGTGTACATGTGCTTACTGCGGACCCGAGCTATCATGCTACCCTTGATCCTAGTTTACTGGCAGATGTTCCTGCGGATGTGCACATCCATCGAGCAAAGGAGCTGACTGCGAAATTCCGTAAACCAGCAAAAAATACGCAAGCATCGTCTGGCAAGCAAGCTGCTACTAAGCAGGCCTCCAGTAACCCTGCGGCAAGAAATAATGTATCTGATTCGGATTCTGATCGTGCAAAAGAACAAGGGGAAGACGACAGCAAGGGGGCTGTCACAAAAGCAGAAAATGTAGCATCAGCTTCAAGACAACAGACTGAGGGAAGCGATCAGCCTTCCTTGGTTGCACGGCTTAAGAGCACATTATTTCAAACCGCCAAAAAAATAAAGCCGTACCTGCTTATCCCGGATGATCAAATATTGTGGTATCCTGAGGCATTGAAGGTGGGGCGTGAGATCATGCGCAAGCACCGCATTGATGTGATCTTCTCTACTTCTGGTCCCGTAACAAACCACCTTGTCGCTCGTAAGCTAGCAGCGGAGTTTGGCTGTAAATGGATTGCAGACTTCCGAGATCCTTGGACTCAAAATATGCATCGGTCAGGTATTGCTTGGCGTGAGCGTCTGGAAGAGCGAATGGAAGCAAAGGTCATGAAGCAAGCTGATGTTATTACAACAGTGACTGCTACATTTGCCGAAAATTTCCAAACAAAATATCCAGCTACCGCAAACCGAATGGAGCTAATTTATAATGGCTTTGACAAATCTGATTTTGCAAAACTGACTCCTGCACATACGGTACCTGATCGGTTTCATGCCGCTTATGCAGGTATTTTATATCAGAAACGCAACCCGCGATTATTGCTGGGTGCGATCAAGGAACTGATTGATGAAGGCCTAGTTGACCAACAGGAGATATGCCTTTCATTTGCAGGTGTCTTTGACTATCCGGGCTATACAGAAAATCGAGATTGCGTAGAGCAGCTTGGTTTGCAGAAAGTAGTCAGAGTGCTGGGCAATCTACCTCATAAAGAAGCACTAGGTCTGATGAGTGGTGCAGACGCCCTATTGATGATCGGAGACGTCACTCCTGATGCAGGAGCCTATATCCCTGGTAAGCTTTATGAATACATGGGGGTTGGTAAGCCTATTTTAGCGTTAAATATGCCAGGAGAGGCAACGGAGATCATCCAACGCTTTGGTTTAGGGGAGGTAGCCAATCCTACTGATAAGGAAGCGATGAAGCAAGCGTATCTCCATCTGTATCAGAATTGGAAACAGCAAAAGGAGAACGGGACTAGTCCACAACGCGATGAGAGCCTCTATGATCGTGTTAAGCTGTACGAACGCCGTGAACAAGCAGGCCAACTGGCACAGGTTATGAACGAGCTAGTAGGCGGTACTAGAGAAGCTAAGAAAGCAGGCCCTGGGCAACAATAAACTAACAGCAAAAGCGTGTTTGAGTGTCACACACTCGCACGCTTTTTGTAATGGCTCAGAACAAATACAAAAAAACTCTCTATCGGTCAGTAACTGACCGATAGAGAGTTT